>DATLGP010000352.1:0-1706 GCA_035540395.1 Actinomycetota bacterium | reverse complement strand
CGCACCGGGGTGGACGGCGTCTGGGCGGTGGGCGACATCGTTACCCAGCCGGCGCTCAACCTGCCGTTTCCCCACTTCCAGCTGGCGCACGTGGCCTTCGCCGAAGGCATCCGGGTTGCCGAGCAGGTGGCGGGGGTGCCGGGTTACGGGCCGGTGGACTATGCCGGCGTCCCCCGGGCGACCTACAGCTTCCCCGAGATCGCCTCGGTCGGCTTGACCGAGACCCAGGCAAAGGACGCCGGTTACTCGGTGAAGTCCTCGAAGCTGCCGTGGGCGGCTGTGGGCAAGGCAACCATTCTGGGGGAATCCGCAGGGTTCGTTAAGGTCGTCGCCGAGGAGGGGGGCGCCGTCCTGGGCGTCCACATGGTGGGCCCCCGGGTGACCGAACTGATCGCCGAGGCCCAGTTGATCACCAACTGGGAGGCCTATCCGAGCGAGGTTGCCGCCTTGATCCATCCCCACCCGACCCTCTCGGAAGGAATCGGCGAGGCGATTCTCGCGCTTGCCGGGACTCCGCTTCACCGCTAGACCATTCCCTTCGGGGAACTGCGGGCGGTCCGATGGTTTCGAGAATGGGTCAAACTAGAGGAATGCCGGGGTAAGAGGAGGAGGAGAAACCATGCCCTACGATCTGTTCAGCGGCCACCTGCCCGATCCCTACCCCGACGAGACCGCCGAGTGGCTCGCGGCCATCGACGACGTTGCCGACACCCAGGGCCGTGCCCGGGCCCGGTACCTCCTCCACCGGATTTTCCTTCACGCCCGTCAGCGCCAGATCGGCCTGCCGTCGATGGTGCAAACCGACTACATCAACACGATCCCGCCGGAGAGCGAGCCTTACTATCCGGGCAACGAAGCGATCGAGTTCCGTATCCGCCAGCTGATCCGGTGGAACGCCGCGGTGATGGTGATCCGGGCAAACAAGCTGCACGTCGGCATCGGCGGCCACCTGGCGACCTACGCCTCGGCCGCCGGGCTCTACGAGGTCGGGTTCAACCACTTCTTCCGGGGCAAGGATCATCCCGGAGGCGGGGACCAGGTCTGGCTGCAGGGCCACGCCGCCCCCGGCATGTACGCCCGGGGCTTCCTGGAGGGGCGCATCACCGAGCAGCAACTGGAGCACTTCCGGCGGGAGGCCGCATGGAAGGGGGGCCTATCCTCCTACCCGCACCCGCGCCTCATGCCCGACTTCTGGGAGTTTCCTTCGGTCTCCATGGGACTCGCGCCGATCAGCGCCATCTACCAGGCTCGCTTCAACCGGTACCTGCACCAGCGGGGCATCAAGGACACCTCCGAGCAGCGGGTATGGGCCTTCCTGGGCGATGGCGAGATGGACGAGCCGGAAAGCGCCGGGGCGCTTCACCTGGCGGCCAACGAGCCTCTCAGCAACCTGATCTTCGTCGTGAACTGCAACCTGCAGCGCCTGGACGGCCCGGTGCGGGGCAACGCCAAGGTCATCCAGGAGCTGGAGTCTCTTTTCCAGGGCGCCGGATGGAACGTGATCAAGGTCATCTGGGGCCGGGAGTGGGACGACCTGCTCGCCCGGGATGCCGAGGGGGCTTTGGTGCACCAGATGAACACCACTCCCGACGGCGAGTTCCAGCGTTACTCCATCGAGCACGGCGGATACATCCGCGAGCACTTCTTTGGCCCCGACCCCCGGCTCCGCCGCATGGTGGAACACCTCTCCGACGACGACCTGTGGC
>DATLGP010000351.1:0-6126 GCA_035540395.1 Actinomycetota bacterium | reverse complement strand
CGGCGAGAAGGCGAACACCCGGGAGGACCGTCTGTCGGGCGGACAGCGCCAGCGCCTGTCGATTGCCTGCGCCCTGGTGCATGGCCCGGACGTGGTGTTCCTGGACGAGCCCACGTCGGGGTTGGATCCCCAGGCCCGGCGGAACCTCTGGGACGTCCTGGAGTCCATACGATCCCGGGGCAAGACCATCGTCTACACCACCCACTACCTGGAGGAGGCCGAGCAGCTGTGCGACCGGGTCGCCATCATGGAGTCGGGGCGGCTCCTGGCGGTCGACACCCCCGCCCACCTGGTTGCCGGACTGGATGCCCCCACCCGCGTTCTTCTGAAGGCGGGTGTCATCCCGGTGGACACGGCTCGGGCAATAGCCGGTGTCGACGGGGCTGCGGAGGAGGGCGGCCTGCTGACGATCACCACCAGCAGCCCAGGGACGGTGCTGGCGCACCTGGCCGAGACCACGCCGCTGGACACGCTGCAAGTCCGCACCACTACCTTGGAGGACGTCTTTTTGCACCTGACCGGCCGGGCATACCGGGAATGAGCGCGTTCCGGAGCCTATCGATCGCCAGCCTCAAGAGCTTCTTGCGGGACCGGATCGCGGTCTTTTTCAGCTTTGCCTTTCCCCTGATATTCATCGTGATCTTCGGGTTGGTCTTCTCCGGCTCCGGAACCGGTCGGATCGAGATAGGGCTGGTCGGGGAGGGACCGGTGGCCTCCGCCCTCGAGTCGTCCGGTGCCTTCGAGCTACGCCGTTTCGACAGCCTCCCGGAGGCGCTTAACGAAGTGGAGGAGGGGGAGATCCCCGCCGCGGTGGCGGTTGAGGGGAACCGGGTCACGATCCGCTATGCGGCCAGCGACCCGGCGGCAGCCGCCACGGTGCGGGGAGTGGTCGAAGGGGTGGTCAACGAGGTCAACCTCAGGGTGGCCGGCGTCTCCCCCACCTACCAGGTCACCGCCCGGCAAGTAGAGGACTCCACGCTGCAACCGATCCAGTTCATCGTCCCGGGGATGATGTCGTGGGGCGTGGCGCTGGGGGCGGTCTTCGGATCCGCGTTCACCCTGGTCACCTGGCGGAGAAAGCAGGTGCTCCGGCGACTGCGGTCGGCGCCGGTGGGGTTGGGGGTCATTCTGGCGGCCCGGCTGGTGGCGACCCTGCTCATAGGTGTCGTCCAGGCCGTCGTCTTCATCGGAGTGGGACTGCTGCCGGCATTCGGGCTGCGGCTGTCCGGTCAGTGGTGGCTGGCTCTTCCGGTTCTGCTCCTGGGAATAGTCGCGTTCTTTGCGGTCGGCCTGGTGATCGGTGCGGTCTGCAAGACCGAGGAAGCCACCTCCGGCGTGGCGAACGCCATCATCGTACCGATGGCCTTCCTGTCCGGGGTCTTCTTCCCTTTGGACCAGGCACCCCAATGGATGAGGTCGGTCGGAGACTTCATGCCGCTCAAGCACATGAACGATGGTGTCTCGGCGTTCCTCGTGCACGGCCAGGCCCCGGAGGCGATGGCCGTCCCGCTTGTGGTCCTGGCGGGATTCACCGCCCTGATGACCCTCGTAGCAGCCAGGTTGTTCAACTGGGAGGCCGGCTAGCGCCGGCCGGTCCGCTTAGCCCAGCTCGGACTTCAACGGTATTGTTTAACCAGCAGGGGAAGCCAAGGTTAGTCCCCGCCGCGACTTTTCAATTGCCCGCTCCAAGGGAGGAATCCGTGACCCAAACGCCCGACTTCAAAGTAGCCGACCTGTCTCTGGCCGAGTTCGGACGCAAGGAGATCCGTCTGGCCGAACACGAGATGCCGGGCCTGATGTCGCTTCGGACCGAATACGGCGACAGCCAGCCGCTTGCCGGCGCACGGGTGACCGGCTCCTTGCACATGACAGTTCAAACTGCGGTCCTGATCGAAACCCTGGTGGCGCTGGGAGCAAAGGTTCGTTGGGCATCGTGCAACATCTTCTCCACCCAGGACCACGCGGCCGCCGCGGTGGCGGTCGGGCCCTCCGGGACTCCCGACGCCCCCCAGGGGGTGCCGGTCTTCGCCTGGAAGGGCGAGACCATGTCCGAGTACTGGTGGAGCACCGAGCAGGCGCTCACCTGGCCGGGCGAGGACGGGCCCAACATGATCCTGGACGACGGCGGCGATGCCACCATGCTCATCCACCGGGGCGTGGAGTACGAGAAGGCCGGTGCGGTCCCTGAGTCGCAGGTCAACGACAGCGAGGAGTGGCGGGTCTTCCTGGCCCTGCTGACCGAGCGCCTGGCCACCGAACCCGGAAAGTGGACCCGCATGGCCGAAGGCATCAAAGGGGTCACCGAGGAGACCACCACCGGCGTCCACCGCCTTTACGAGATGGCCCGCGACGGCAAGCTGCTGTTTCCCGCAATCAACGTCAACGACGCGGTCACCAAGTCCAAGTTCGACAACAAGTACGGGTGCCGGCACTCCCTGATCGACGGCATAAACCGCGGCACCGACGTCCTCATCGGCGGAAAGACCGCTCTGGTGTGTGGCTACGGCGACGTCGGCAAAGGCTGCGCCGAGAGCCTTCGGGGCCAGGGGGCCAGGGTCATCATCACCGAGATCGACCCCATCTGCGCCCTCCAGGCGGCGATGGACGGCTTCCAGGTGACCACCATCGAGGAGGTGATCGGGCAGGTCGACATCTTCGTTACCGCCACCGGCAACCGCAACATCATCACTGCCGAGCACATGTCGCAGATGAAGCACAACGCGATCGTGGGCAACATCGGCCACTTCGACAACGAGATCGATATGGACGGGCTGGCCAAAACCCCGGGTATCCGCAGGGAGAACATCAAGCCCCAGGTGGACACGTGGACCTTCCCCGACGGGCATGCGGTCATCGTGCTCTCCGAGGGCCGGCTGCTGAACCTGGGCAACGCAACCGGACACCCGAGCTTTGTCATGTCGAACAGCTTCACCGACCAGGTCATTGCTCAGATAGAGCTGTTCACCCGAACCGAGGACTACCCGATAGGGGTCTACGTGCTGCCCAAGCACCTGGACGAAAAGGTGGCCCGCCTGCACCTGGAAGCGCTGGGAGTGAAGCTGACCACGCTGACCCCGGAACAATCCGCCTACATCGGTATCCCGGTGGAGGGCCCGTACAAGCCGGATCACTACAGGTATTGATGCCCCGCGAGGGCCGGGCGGGACCTACTCAGAACCAGCGGGCGGGGCGTCTCTCAAAGCCTCCTTCACCCGGTCAATCAAGTCGATCGTGGTGGGGTTGACGCCGCCCGCGATCGCCAGGTAGGTGGCGACGAAGTCGCCCATGTAAATCAGGTCCAGCAACCGCGCCAGCGCCGACCGGGCTTCGGTCCTGACCTCCACCGCGACCGCCGCCCTGTCTGCCAGCAGGGGCAGGGTTACCCGGAATCGATCCTGGATGCGGGGATGCTCGCCGGGGTGGCGCAGGGTGACCAGGGCCATCTCCACGCCCACCTGCGAGCTCATCGGGCTCCAGCCCATCACCTCGTTGTGGTTCATCTCGGAGAACGAGTTCTCGAAGGCGTGGACCTTGCTGCACTCGTTCAACTGGCATTTCCAGCGGTATGCCGCTACGGCCCCGAGCCCCTCGGCCCCGTAAACCACCGGGATGGTTCCCACCAGGCTCTGCGCGATCTGTTTGGCCCGGTTCTCGGAGACGGGCACCGTGCGATTCCACTGCCCGGCCCGCCTTCGCAGGAGCTCCGTCGTTTCGGCCACGTCCGCTTCGTAGCTGCCTATGCCAAGGCCCTGGCAGACCGCCAGCAAAGGCAGCGACAGGTAGCCCAGGGCAGCCCGGGGCTGAAGGCCGGTCTTGAGATTTACGGCGGCACAGCCACGTTCCTCGCCCAACCGGGTGAGGGTGCCGCCGGCAGAAACAGTTACGATGCGGGCGCCGGCGGCGTGCGCCCTGCCAAATGCCTCGAGGGTTTCTTCGGTCTCGCCCGAGTACGAAACCGCAAACACCAGTGTGTCGGGACCCACCCATCCCGGAACCCCGTAACCCTTGGAAACCCGGACCGGTAGTTTGAAGCCGATTCCCAGAGCGGCCTTCAGCACGTTGCCGGAGATCCCGGAGCCCCCCATGCCGAGAATTACTATCCCGTCGATGTCTTTGGCTGAAGGCAGACCGTTTATCTGTTTACCCAGCAGCCAGCCGTCTTCGATCTGTTGGGGGAACTCTTCCACCAGGCTGAGAAATCCGAGCGGGTCGGTCTCGGACACCACATACGGATCGTCTAGATTGCTCAATCCTTTATGGCCTCAGAAACCAGCATGTGTGGGATGCCCTTCACCACCGGGTAGCGGTACCCGCAGGTCCCCAGGCAAGCGATCACCTGTTCCTTTTTCCTCAACTCTGTCTCGCCCCGGCAGTTCGGACAGATCAGCAGGCTAACCAGTTCCGGATCCAACCACTCGACCTTTCTTCCAGCCCATGCCGCTGGCAGTTATTGCTATGAAGCGCCGATTATCTCCAACAGTTCCCTGGTCCGGGCAGGACCGACCTCGGGATCGGCCGACTCGACGTTCAGGCGCAGCAGCGGTTCGGTGTTCGAGCCCCGGGCGTTGAACCACCAGTCAGGGTAGTCGACCGTCAGTCCGTCGCTCCAGTCCTGCTTCCCGTCGGGAAAGGCCTCGGCCAGCCGCTCTAGCGCCTTTTGCTGGTCGGATACCGCGGTGTTGATCTCGCCGGAATTCCAGTAGCGGCGCAGGGGCCGCAGGACATCACTCATCTTGCCCTCCTGCTTGCTGAGGGCAACCATCACGTTGAGGGCGCAGAGGATCCCGGAATCGGCCCGGAAGTTGTCCCGGAAGTAGTAGTGGCCGGAGTGCTCCCCGCCAAAAGCAGCGCCGGTCTCCGCCATGACCTGCTTGATGAAGGAGTGGCCGACCCTGGTGCGCAAGGGCACTCCGCCCTTCTCCCGAACGACCTCCGGTACCACCCGCGAGCAGATCAGGTTGTGGACGATGGTCGCGCCGGGCTCGCGGTCGAGCACCTCGCCCGCCACCAGCGCCGTCACCAGGCTGCCCGAGGCCGGGTCTCCTTTCTCGTCGACCAGAAACACCCTGTCCGCGTCTCCATCGAAGGCAAGGCCCAGGTCTGCCTGATGGTCCCGGATCGCTGCGATCAGATCCTTTAGGTTCTCGGGCTGGATGGGGTCGGCAGGGTGGTTGGGAAACGACCCGTCCAACTCGAAGTAAAGGGGTACGACCTCGATCGGCAGGCGGTCGAACACCGCCGGGACCACCAGGCCCCCCATACCGTTGGCGGCGTCCACTGCCACCTTCAGCGGACGCATCCTGGACACGTCCACGACCTTCAGGCAATGCTCGACGAATCGCTCAAGAACGTCCTGCTCGGTCAGATTGCCGGGTACCGGGACGTCCTGCAGGCCCTCCTCGGCAAACTGGCGGATCTCCCGCAGTCCCGTTTCCTCGCCCACCGGTGCGGCTTTCTGCCGGCACATCTTGATGCCGTTGTACTTGCCGGGATTGTGGGAGGCGGTGATCATCGCTCCGGGCATGTCGAACGCGCCGGAGGCGAAATACAGCGCGTCGGTGGAAACCAGGCCCACGTCCACCACGTCAACCCCCTGGGTAAGAACACCCTCCCGGAAGGCGGCGGCCAGCGGCTCCGACGAAACGCGCATATCGCGGCCTACGACCACGCTCGGAGCAAGAGTCACGTGGGCGAACGCGGCCCCGATGCGGCGCACGGTGGCTTCGTCCAGCTGATCCGGGTAAACGCCCCGAATATCGTAGGCCTTGAAGATTGGGCTAAGGTCCATGAACAGCATCCTAAACGCTGCGGCTGCCGGCGGCCGGGTGAGCCGTTTGGATTGATAGCCAACGATTGTTCTATTCTTAAAGGAATAGTTTTATATGCGCGTTCGTTGAACATTCGACGGCCGGTAGGTCACAATGCCGACAGTTCAACGCGAAAGGCAGCACCCTAAACCATGACCCAATTGAAGAACGAAGATCATCCGTCGAACAAGACGAAGACCACCAAGGCGCTGGCGTCCAAGCTGGCCTCTCTAGAGGCTGAGGCGCGCTGGCAGGATAGGGCTGCCTGCAAGGGAATGGACCCCACTATCTTCTTCGGCCCGGAACATACCGAGGTCGT
>DATLGP010000350.1:0-2020 GCA_035540395.1 Actinomycetota bacterium | reverse complement strand
GTTGTAGACCGGCTTGCCCTTCTCCTTGCCCGCCAGCTGGGCCTCGCTGATCGCCCGGCAGAGCAGGCCGTACCCGGCCGGGTCCCGGGCCAGCACCAGCAGGTGGTGACCGGCCGGGTCCGGCACGCCGTTCTGCGGCTTGGGCAGGTCGAGGGAGAGCTCGGCCCCGAAGATCGTCTTTAGGCCCAGCTCCTTGGCGACCTGCGAGAAGCGGACGACCGCGTACATGCCGTCGTGGTCGGTGAGGGCCAGGGCCTCGAGGCCGAGCCTGGCCGCCTCACCGGCCAGGTCCTCGGCGGTCGAGGCACCGTCCAGGAAGCTGAAGTTGGAGTGGCAGTGGAGTTCGGCGAAGGGGACCTCGCCGGGGGCCCAGGAGGTCCGTTCGACCGGTGCCGGTTCGGGTTTGGGCCCCCGGCGGTCGATGTCGTCCTGGTCGGAGCCGAGTGGGGCATTTCCCGACAGCAGCCGCTCCAGCTGCGGCCACGGCAGGTGGGTGTTGTTCCAGCCCATCTACAGATAGATCTTCGCCAACATGGGATGGCAGTATCGAACATATGTTCGATACGGTCAACCGTTAGGGCCGGACCGGGACCCAGCGCGCCAGCACCGACTCGAGCTCGCCCTCATTGATCGGCTTGACCAGGTAGTCGTCCATTCCGGCGGCGCTGCACTTCTCACGGTCCTCGATCAGGGCGCCGGCAGTCATCGCGATGATCGGGGTGTGGCTACGGCCCGCCTCCCGGCGGCGAATCTCCCGGGTTGTCTGGAAGCCGTCCATCTCGGGCATGTGGCAGTCCATGAGCACTGCGTCGTAGGAGCCGTTCTCCAGCGCCGTCAGGGCCTCCACTCCGTCGTTGGCCAGGCCGAACGCGTAGCCGAGTTTCGTGATGAGGCCCGTAGCGACTTCCTGGTTGATCGGGCGATCCTCGACGACGAGCACGGTGCCCAGCCGGACCTGGGCCTGCGCGGAAAGACCGTGCCCGGCGGGTTCGGCGGCTTGCCGATCCATCGCGCTCGACAGCGTTTCCCGCAGTTGGGACACGCGCACCGGCTTGGGCAATATGGCCGGGAACCCCTCCCCGGCCCCAACTTGGGGATCCGCCGGGCCCGTGGTCAAAAGCACCAGACCAACCGCTCGGTGACCGGGTTCCGCCCGCATGATTTTGGCCAGCTCCAGGCCTCCCGTCACCGGGATATCCTGGTCCACCAGGGCCAGGCCGTATGGCCGGCCCTCGGCATCGGCGGCTCGCAGGTGTTGCAGAGCCTCCTGGGCGTCGCCGGCCTCGTCGACGCCGATACCCCAGGACCGCATCTGGGACGCCAGGACCCGACGGCCGGCCGGGTGGTCGTCGATCACCAGCACTCGCATCCCCTGCAGGTCGCTATCGGGGCCATGGGGGGAGGCGGCCGCCTCGCCGGCACCGGCAAAGCACAGGCGGAGCCAGAAGGTGCTGCCCTCACCCGGCCGGCTCTCTAGCCCAATTGTTCCGCCCATGGCCGTGGCCAGGCGGCGGCAGATGGCCAGCCCCAGGCCGGTGCCCCCGTAGCGGCGGGTGGTGGAGACGTCCGCCTGGGCGAACGGCTCGAATAGTCGCTCGGCGTCGGAGGCGTCTATTCCGGGCCCCGAGTCGGTCACCTCGAAGCGCATTGTCACCTGCTTGGGCCCCGGCGCCTCCTCGGGAAAGGCACGCACGATGACCTCGCCGGCCCCGGTGAACTTGACCGCGTTACCGGCGAAGTTGAGCAGGATCTGTCTCAGCCGGCCCGCGTCCCCGCGGACCGCAGCGGGGGTGTCCGGGCTGCAGTGGGCGACCAACTCCAGGCCCTTCGCCCGCGCGGGCTCGGCGACCAACGCGCCCACCTGCTCGACCACGTCGATGATGCTGAAGTCCACCTCCTCCAGCTCGAGCTTTCCGGCCTCGATCTTGGAGAAGTCCAGAATGTCGTTGATGATAGTCAGCAGTGCCTCTCCCGAGGACCAGACGCCCTCGGCGTAGCTGCGCTGGGTCTCGGTGAGCTC
>DATLGP010000349.1:0-2121 GCA_035540395.1 Actinomycetota bacterium | reverse complement strand
ACAGCGTCTTCCCAACCGGCTCCGGGAACGAGGGGTGGGGGGCAGTCATCGGCGACGTCTGCGGTAAGGGAGCCGAAGCTGCTGCCCTCTCGGCGCTGGCTCGTCACACCATCAGGGCTGCCAACGTCACCCTGCGCAAGCCGAGCAGGATCCTGGCCTTCTTGAACCACCTGGTGATCCAGGGCGGGTACCAGCGCTTCATCACCGTGGCGTACTGCAGGATCAGGCCGGACGAGAACGGCGTCCGGCTGACGGTCGGCAGGGCGGGTCACCCACCGCCGCTGCTTTTGCGAGGCGACGGTAAGGTGGTGGCATTGGGCAGATCGGGCACACTTATAGGTGTAACGTCAGAACCCAACCTCAGCGATCAGGTTACTCAGGTGCATCCCGGGGAATCGTTGATTCTGTATACGGATGGTTTAACTGAAGCCCGAGGCCTGGAGGGGCGGTTCGATCAGAGCCGGCTTGAGCAGGAGCTGGCAAAGTGCGCCGGTTGGAGCGCAGACGCCATCGCCGACCACCTGGAGGAGGCGGTCCTGGCATTTCAGACCGAACGGTCGCACGACGACATGGCGTTTTTGGTGATACGAGTGGATCCGGATTCCCGCCCCCGGACCGGTACCCGTAATTCGAGCGGCGGCACTGGGAGGAAGTCATAGAGCTCAAGATCGAATCACGAAAGGCCGGTGACTGGGCCGTCCTCAAGCTGGCCGGCGAGGTGGACGTCTACACCTGCAGCGTTTTGCGCGAGGCGATCAACAAGGCGGTCGACGACGGCAACTACTGCATCGCGGTCGACGTACAGGCGGTCGAATTCATGGATTCGAGCGGCTTGGGTGTCATTGTCGGCGCCCATAAGCGGCTGAAGGGCCACGACGGTGCGCTGGCCCTGGTTTCGCCCAACAAGCAGATGCGCAGGATTCTCAATCTCACCGGGCTGGATCAGATCCTGACCGTCAGGCAGAGCGTCGGCGAGGCAACCGCCTCTTCCGGCTAACTACTTGACAGCTCCGTCGAAAGCACCGTTACCATCCCGGAAGCCTCGTCGTAGCCGATCCTGCGTACCGCCTGCTCGCTCGGGCAGCAGCCGGGGTCGCCGGGACGGTACTCTCCGGACTCCAGGGTGAGCGTTCGGTCCGGATTCAAGGTGAGGGTGCCTCCCCTCTCGGTGGAAAACACCAGCTGGGCGGCGAGCGACTCGGCCGGCCAGGAAAGGATCCAGACCTGAAGGGGCCCGGGCGACGCTCCAGAGCTCTGCACCGCCAGAACCATCTCGGGCACCTGGTCCCCTGCGAAGTCGACGGCCACGAAGGGCTCCACCACCGATTGGTTGATCTCCTGATCCGGGCTGAGTATCGGATCCCCGTCGGGGCCGATGTGGGTAGTGGCATCGAAGACCTTCTCCCAGCTCTCGTCCGCCGTCCAGGTGTAAACGTCCACGTATTCCTGGGCAGCCAGACCGTCGGGGCCCGGCTCGTTGGACCGTGAGTGAACGACGATCTCGTGAGGGCGCTCACCGCTCAGGTCGGCACGCACCACCGCCACCGCGCTGGTGCCGGGCCGCAGGAACTGGTCGACGTCCACCGCCGAGGGGTTGGGGGCGCCCGGCTCCCCTCCGGCGTCCTCCGTGGGATCCTGCCCACCGGGCGAGACCACCGGGGCCCGGAGTGGGTCCGGGTTGCCCGCGCATGCTGCAAGCAGAAGCATTCCTATCAGGCAGCCGGCCAATCGATGTCCCATGGATCCCGAAGCCTATTACGCCGGGGCCCGGGACCGGTACGGCAAGCAAAAGGTCCCCGCATAAGCGGGGACCTTGTTAGGGGGACTCGTCCTACTCGTCGGCAGGCTGGGGATTGTCGTCTGCACGAACTGCGGAGCTTGCCGCTCCTCCGCCCCTGCGGCTGCCCTGGATCTGGCTGAAGTCCTCGGTGTGCTGGGGTGCTTCGCCGCGGGGCCCAAGACCCGTCTCTTCCTCGCTCATTCCGTCTGCGGGGCCCGGCTGGTTGGTCGGGCGCTCATCGGCATGCTTGGGCGGGTTTCCGACAGTCCTCAGACCCTTCTCGCCTTCTTCAGTCATCCGGAGCCTCCTTGCTCGACGAATATTTTGGACAGTAAGCTGCC
>DATLGP010000348.1:0-2446 GCA_035540395.1 Actinomycetota bacterium | reverse complement strand
AGTCAACCCTGATCCAGGCCCATGCGCTGGCCACCCAGGGAGCCGACATCGTGCGGGTGGCGGTGCCGCATCCGGGCGACGCCGCGGCCCTGCCCGTGATCGTTCGAGAGGCCGGCGTTCCCATAGTTGCAGATATTCACTTTTCCTTCCGGCTGGCGCTGATGGCTCTTGAGGCCGGAGTGGCCGGCCTGCGTCTCAACCCGGGCAACATCCGTGACCCCAAGCAGATCCGCACCGTGGTCAAGGAAGCGGCCGATCGCGGGGTCCCCATCCGGGTGGGCGTGAACGCCGGCTCGCTGGACAAGCGGCTGCTGGCCAAGCACGGTGGCTCTACGCCCGAGGCACTGGTGGAAAGCGCGCTCAACGAGGTCAAGATCCTCGAGGACGAAGGTTTCACCGCCATCAAGATATCGGTCAAGCACCAGAACGTCCCCCAGATGATCGACGCCTACCGGCTGCTTGCCGAGGCGGTCGACTACCCGCTGCACCTTGGTGTGACCGAGGCCGGTCCCCCTCCCTACGGCACGCTTAAGTCGGCAATCGGGATCGGGACCCTGCTGTCCGAGGGGATTGGAGACACCATCCGGGTCTCGCTGACCGCCGACCCGGTAGAGGAGGTGAAGGTCGCCAAGCAGATCCTCCAGACCCTGGGACTGCGCCGCACCACCTTCGACCTGGTTGCCTGCCCCTCGTGCGGACGGGCCGAGCTGGACGTTATCGACCTGACCCGCCAGGTCCAGGAACGGCTGGAGAAGATGAACCTGCCCCCGATTCAGATAGCCGTCATGGGGTGCGAGGTGAACGGTCCGGGCGAGGCCCGGGATGCCGACGTAGGCATCGCCGCCGGCCCGGGGCGGGGCCTGCTGTTCTCCCGGGGCCGCCAGATCGGCTGGGTGCCCGCCGACCGGATGGTCGACGCCCTGCTGGAGCAGGCGGTGAAGGTTGCCACCGAAAACGCCGCCGTGGAGAAGGCGGCCACCGAGATTGCCCAGTCGGCGGACAAAGTATCCGTCAGTGGATCGGAGGCCAAACTTGGCTGACACAACAACGCCGAAGAAGAAGATCGTGATCGCCGCTCCCCGGGGCTGGTGTGCCGGGGTCGACCGGGCGGTAGAGATCGTCGAAAAGGCGCTCCAAAAGCACGGCTCGCCGGTGTACGTCCGCAAGCAGATCGTCCACAACCTGCACGTTGTGAGGAGCCTGGAGGGCAAGGGCGCGGTCTTCGTCGACAGCGAAGAGGAGATTCCCGAGGGGTCGGTGTGCGTCCTGTCGGCGCACGGTTCGGCGCCCACAGTCTACGCCAACGCCGATGCCCGCAATCTGAAGCTGATAGACGCCACCTGCCCGCTGGTCACCAAGGTTCATGTCGAGGCGCAGCGGTTCTCCCGGCAGGGCAAGACCATCGTCCTTATCGGCCATGAGGGCCACGAGGAGGTTGAGGGCACCTTCGGTCAGGCCCCGGACCGCACCGTGGTCGTCGAGGACGCCGAGGCGGCGTCGAAGCTGGAGCTGGACGACCCGGGCAATGTCGCTTTCGTCTCCCAGACCACGCTGTCGGTGGACGAGGCGATGAGCGTGGTCGGGGCCCTTCGCAAGCGTTTTCCTCTGATCACCGGACCCACCAAGGACGACATCTGCTACGCCAGCCAGAACCGGCAGACTGCAGTTCGCAAGATCGCAAGCCTGGCCGACCTGGTGCTGGTGGTCGGCTCGAAGAATTCGTCCAACTCCAACCGACTGGTGGAGGTAGCCAGGGAGTCGGGGACCGAGTCGTACCTGGTCGAGAACGAAACCGGCATCGACCCGGCATGGATAGAGCGGGCCGGGACCATCGGGATTTCCTCCGGTGCGTCGACGCCGGAAGTACTGGTTGACCGGGTTATCGATCATCTGGCAAGCCAGGGGGTCGTTGATCTCGAAGAAGTAAGGGTGGCCACCGAGGACATCCGATTTCCACTGCCGGCAAGCGTCTCCTAGAGAAAGCGAACGAACGTTGATAGTCCACCGAGACAGGCTAAAGATTGCAACAGCACAGGAATTCGACGTAATCGACATCACGGCGGACGTCGAGAAGGTTCTTATCTCCTCAGGGATCGAGGAAGGCTACGCACTCGTGTACTCCCCCCACACCACCTGCGGCCTGCTGGTCAACGAAAAGGAGTCGGGCCTGCTTAACGACATCGACTCCACCATGCAAAGGTTGGTACCGGAAGGCAACGGCTACCTGCACGACGATTTCACGGTGCGCACCGAGAACATGAACCCCGGCGAGACCAAGAACGCCCACGCCCATCTGCGGTTTCTCATGGCCGGCCGGGTGTCGGAGTACATCCCGGTCAGCGAGGGCATGCTGATGCTGGGAGAGTGGCAGAGGGTGATGTTTGTCGAGTTCGACCGGGCCCGGGATCGTGAAATCGTGATCCAGGTCTGCGGCGTCTAGGTCGGC
>DATLGP010000347.1:0-9076 GCA_035540395.1 Actinomycetota bacterium | reverse complement strand
CCGCCTACCGGCTGGGCGGGCTCACCGTGCCCCGGATGGGACTGGACCTGGCGCTCGCCGGCTTCGGTCTCGGACTGATCATCGCTCCTCTGGCTTCGGTCGCGCTCCGGTCGTCGACTCCGGATCAGCACGGTGTTGTCTCGGCCGCAGTGGTGGTGGCCCGCATGGTGGGGATGCTGATCGGAATTGCCGCCCTCGGAGCGGCCGGGGTCTACCGGTTCCGGCAGCTGACCAGGGATCTGGTCCCACCGCTCCCCTTCGAGATTTCCCCCCAGGAGTTCAGCCGGCAGGTCGAGGCCTACCAGGACGCACTTAGAGCAGCCCTTCACATGCAATACGGCGAGCTGTTCCTCATCACCTCGGTGGTGTGCCTGGTCGGGGCCCTGGTGGCCGCCGGACTGGGCCGGCCGGCCGGTGATTCAGCCACGCCCCGGGCTCTTTAAGGTTCTGAGAAGCCGTTGGCCTTCTGGGGGGCCGGCTGAGGCTGGGGATCGGCCGGCCGTCGGCCGAGCATTCGATCAGGACCGACAGCCGCCTGGCACGGGTCTCTTCCCGCTTGGCGCTGACCACCCACCAGACCGCAGTCTTCCGGTAGGACGGCGCCTGGGTCTCGAACCAGTCCCACGCCGCCCGGTTCGCTTTGAACTGTTCCTGCTGCTCGTCCGTCAGCCGGGCCTGGTGGCGCTGCTCGTACGAGTAAACGCCCGACCGGGCCTCTTCCCTCCTGGCGAATGCGGCCAGGCCCGCCGGGCGCATCAGGCCCTGCCTGGTCAGTTCTTCGACCTTGCGGATGTTGACGGCGCTCCAGTTGCTGCGTGGCCGCCGGGGGGTGAACCGGATGGTGTGGGCCTCATCCCCGAGGGAACGCCCCTTCCCGTCGATCCAACCAAAACACAGCGCCTGGTCTACCGACTCGGACCAGGTCAAGGTCGGCTTGCCGGCCTTCTTTTTGTAGAAGCCCACCAGGACCTCGTCCTCGGTTTCGGAGTGCTGCTCAAGCCATGACCGGAACTCGGCCGGACTCGAGAAGAAAATCGGTTCCACCGGCCCATTGTGCCAGTGTGAGCCTGCCGGTTCAGGCGGCTGTAGTCGCCCGTACCCTGCGCTCGACGCCGGCCAGTACCGGTTCCAGGTCCGCCGGGTTGCCTTTCAGGTGAAACCTGTGACCGTAGACATCCTCAATGGACAACCGGGCGGGGCCGATGGCTCGGCGCCGAAGCGTTATCGCATCGATCTCGTAGAACCGCAGGTACCGGTTGCTGCCCCGGAACAGGTGGGCTTCGATCCCGAACTCGCCGACCGTAAGGTCGCGAGCCAGGTGAAGCAGCGGAATTGCGATTCCGAGCAAAGCGACGGTGGCCGCTCCCGCGATCTGTGGCGGGGACAGCGGAAGAGGCGAGGCGAGCGCCGACAGGGCGGCTGCCGTCACCAGGGACGCGAACACGGCCGGCCCGAACCAGATGTGCCAGGCGGGCGTCGCCTGCCGATGGGTGAACCGGCGATTGACCTTGACGACCATCTGAAGCCCCCTTCGAATACCAGTTTCTGCCTACTTGTTGTATCGGCAGGAACCGCTCCCGGTTAAAGGGGAATCGGGTTTAAGTGACGTGGTACCTGACCGGGATGCCCCTCTCGGCCATGTGATCCTTCACCTGGTTGATGCGCAGCTCCCCGAAGTGGAACAGCGATGCCGCCAGCACCGCGTCGGCCTCCCCCTCCAGGATTGCCTGGGAGAAGTGGTCCAGCGTCCCGGCGCCACCCGATGCAATCACCGGCACGTTGACCACCTGGGAGACCGCCCGCAGCAGCTCGGTGTCGAAGCCGGAACGGGTCCCATCGCGGTCCATCGACGTCAAAAGGATCTCCCCGGCGCCTTCGGCCACGCACCGCTCGGCCCATCCCAGGCAGTCGAGCCCGGTGGGCTTGCGGCCCCCGTGGGTGTAGACCTCCCAGCCGGTTCCCTCCGGGCGCCGGCGGGCGTCGATGGCCACCACCATGCACTGGGAACCGAACCGGTCGGCGCCTTCCCGGATGAGCGCCGGGCGCTCGATCGCGGCGGTGTTGACCCCCACCTTGTCGGCGCCGGCCCGCAACAGGCGCCGGACGTCCTCTAGCGTGCGGACCCCGCCGCCGATGGTCAGCGGGATAAAGACCTTCTCTGCGGTTCGGTGGGCCAGCTCGACGATGGTGTCCCGGGCCTCGTGGGAGGCGGTGATGTCCAGGAACACGAGCTCGTCGGCCCCTTCCCGGTCGTAGGTGGCGGCCAGCTCCACCGGGTCCCCGGCGTCGACCAGGTTCACAAAGTTGATGCCTTTGACCACCCGGCCGTCGTGGACGTCGAGGCACGGGATCACCCTCTTGGCAAGCACCGGCTCAGCCTGCGAACTTCGCGGCCAGCTTCGCCTGGGCGTCCGCCAGGTCGATGGAGCCGGAGTACAGCGCCTTGCCGACCACGATCCCCTCGAGCCCCCTCGGGGCGAGGTCGGCCAGCAGCTCAAGATCGGCGGTGTTGGTCACGCCGCCGGCGGCGATCACCGGGATTTTCACCGCATCCAGGACCTGTTCGATCGCCTGCAGGTTGGGGCCGGTGAGCGTTCCGTCCCGCTCGATGTCGGTGAACATCACCCGGGCAATACCGCAGTCGACCATACGTTTCAGGGCATCCAGAGTCGGGGTCCCGCTGCCCTCGGTCCAGCCACCAACCCGCACGGTTCCCTCTCGCGTGTCTAGTGACGCAACCAGCCGGTCGCCGAACTCGGCCGCCGCTTCGGTCAGGAACTCGAAGTCCATCGACCTGGTGCCGATGCAGACCCGCGCGGCGCCGCGCTCGACCCAGCCGGCTATGGCCTGCATGGTGCGGATGCCGCCGCCGATCTGGACCGGGACCGTGACCCCGTCCAGGATCCGGCCGATCGGAGCCGAGTTGTCGATGCCGGTCCCGGTTGCCCCGTCGAGGTCCACCAGGTGCAGCCACCGGGCGCCCCGGCCGACCCACTCCCCGGCGGCCTGCACCGGATCCTGGCCGTAGACCGTCTTTTGGCCCATGTCGCCTTTGGTCAGCCGGACCACCTCGCCTGCCACCATGTCGATCGCCACCAGGATGTCGGGGGGACCGCTCAAGCCGCTGCCTCGTAGGCCTGCCGGTTCGCCGCGCTCAACCGATCTCCTCGATGAGCCGCCGGTAGAGCGCCACCCCGTCGTCGCTGCTCTTCTCCGGGTGGAACTGCACCCCGTAGACCGATCCCCGGCGGACCGCCGATGCAAAACAAACACCGTATTCGGTGCCGGCGGCGACGATCCGTTCGTCCTCCGGGACGCAGTAGTACGAGTGGACAAAGTAGAAATACCGGTCGTCGAACTCGTCGAAGACCGAGCCGGTCCCGCTCTTGCGCAGGGTGTTCCATCCCATGTGCGGCACCTTCAGCGCATCGTCGAACCTCTCCACCCGGCCGGGCAGAATGCCGAGCCCCTTTGCCGGGCCTTCGTCGGACTCCTCGAAGAACAGCTGCATCCCCACGCATACGCCGAGCAGCGGGCGGCCGCTCCCGGCCCAGTCGACGACGAAGTCCTTCAGTTCAAGCTCCTCCAGGTGGTCCATGCCGGCGGAGAAGTTGCCGACTCCGGGAAGCAGCAGAAGGTCGGCGGTGGAAAGCTCCTCGGTTTGGTCGGACACCACCGGCGAGGCGCCGGCTTTTTCGATTGCCTTCGAGACACTGGCCAGGTTGCCCATCCGGTAATCCACGATGCCGACCTTCACCGGATCCCCCCGGCGGAGCCGGCGCCGGTGTCCACCAGGCCGGCCTTCACAGGATTCCCTTGGTGGAGGGAACCACGTCGCCCCGGCGGGGGTCCCTCTCGATTGCCAGCGCCAGCGCCTGCGCCGTCGCCTTGAAAACCCCCTCCACTATGTGGTGCGAGTTCTTGCCGTCCTGAAGCTTGATGTGCAGGGTCATGCCGGCGGTCCGGGAGAGTGCGACGAAGAACTCCTCGGTCAGCTCCGGATCGTAGTTGCCGATGGCCTCAGCCGGGACCGGCACCCGGTACGACAGCAAGGGGCGGCCGGAGAGGTCGAGGGCCACCTGCACCAGCGCATCCTCCATGGGAACCAGGGCCCAGCCGTAGCGGCGGATACCCTTCTTCTCGCCCAGGGCCTGGGTCAGGGCCGAGCCTAGGCAGATGCCGACATCCTCCACCGTGTGGTGGGAGTCCACCTGAAGGTCCCCGGTGGCCTGGATGTCCAGGTCGATCAGGGAGTGCCGGCCGAGCTGGTCCAGCATGTGGTCGAAAAAGCCCACGCCGGTCGAAATGCTGGTCCGGCCGGTGCCGTCCAGGTCCACCCTCAGCTTGATCGAGGTCTCGCGGGTCTGCCGGGAGACCTCGCCTACCCGGCTCACCGGGGGAAAAGCAGGACGGAGAGAGCCTCGAGGAACTTTTCGTTCTCCTCGTGGGTCCCCACCGAAACTCTCAGGCAGTTCTCGCAGCCCGGCACGTCGGAGAAGTCGCGCACCAGGACGCCCCGGTCCAGCAGCGCCTGCCAGACCTCGGGGGCCGGCCGGCTCTCACAGCGGAAAAGGATGAAATTCGCGTCGGAGGGGAATGCGGTGAGCCCCCGCATGGTCGACAGCTCCTCGAACATCTTGGCCCGCTCGAAGTTCAGGGTCTCGATGGTCCCCATGATCTCCTCCACGTGGTTCAGCGCGGTGAGGACGGTCGCCTGGCTGAGCGCCGAGAAGTGATAGGGAAGCCGAACCTTTTGGACCTCCTCGATGATGCGCGGCGGCGCCACCAGGTAGCCGATGCGGGCTCCGGCCAGTCGCCAGGACTTGGAGAAGCTGCGGGAGACCACCAGGTTTTCGCACTCCTCCACCAGGCGCAGGTGACCCCGGCCGGCGAACTCGATGTAAGCCTCGTCCAGCACGACCAGCGCCGAGGACGCCTCGCAGATCGCGATGACCTCTTCCGCGCTGTTGGAGTTGCCGGTGGGATTGTTCGGTGAGCACAGGAAAACCACGTCGGGCCGGTGCAGCTGGATGGCCTCGATCGAGGCTTCGGGGTGGATGGTGAAATCGGGGTTGCGGCGAGCCCGCAGATGCCGGGTCCCGCTGATCCGCGTGATTTGACCGTGCATCCCGTAGGTCGGCTCGAAGGTCATAACCTTACGCTCCGGTCCGCCGTAAGCCAGAAGCAACTGGAGGATGATCTCGTTGGAACCGTTGGCCAGCCACACCCGGTCGGTCAGGGTGCCCAGGTATCCGGCCAGGCCCTCGCGGACTTCGGTGAAGTCCCGGATGGGATACCGGTTGAGGCTGAGGCCGGCTATTCGCTGCTGCAGCTCCAGCGTGAAGCTGTCGGGCGGGGGAAACGGGCTCTCGTTGGTGTTGAGCTTGACCGGGGCATCGAGCTGCGGGGCGCGGTAGGGCTTAAGGTCGGCCAGGTCCGTCCGGCCTTCAGGCGCCAGTCGCAGGTCTTGATCGTTCATCGTTCCACTCTACTGCCTGCAGGGGCACCGGCTCGGCGAATCGGGCGGCCACCGCCCGGCCGTGGTTCAACAGACCCTCGGCCTCGGCCATTGCCTCGACGTATTTCGCCGCCGCCGCCAAAGAGTCCTTGGTGTGCCTGATCACTGCCGAGGTCCGCTGGAAGTGGGAGGTTCTCAGACCCGAGGCCCACCGTGCGCCGCCCCCGGTGGGAAGCACGTGGTTGGACCCGGCGACGTAGTCGCCCAACGGTACCGGGGACCACGGACCGACGAAGACCGCCCCGGCGTAGCGGAACCTGTGGTACTCGTTCTCCGCACCTTCGAAGAGCAGCTCCAGGTGCTCGGGGGCGAACTGGTTGATGACATCGGCTGCCTGGTCCAGGTCGGCCACCGCCACGCCGACGCAGCCCCGCTCCAGGGCCGCCTTCAACCCCTCCGGCGCGTCGATCTCGGACTCGATCAGCGTCAGCTCCAGGGCAACGTCGACCAGGGTCTTCTCGTTCCAGGTAACCAGGGCAAAGGTGCCGTCTGGACCATGCTCGGCCTGGGCGACGAGGTCGAAGGCAATGACACGGGGGTCGGAGTTGCCGTCGGTGACCACCGCAATCTCGCTGGGCCCGGCGATCGAGTCGATGCCCACCAGGCCGGCAACCTGCTGCTTGGCCAGCGCGACGTAAATGTTGCCCGGCCCGACAATCACCTCGACCTTGGGGATGGACTCAGTGCCGTAGGCCAGGGCCGCGATGGCCTGTGCCCCACCTACCCGGTAGAGCTCGGTGACTCCGGCCACCTTCGCTGCGGCCAGGGTGGCCTGGGGGATGGTCCCGTCGGGGCCGGGGGGCACACACAGCGCAATCTCCGGCACCCCGGCTACCGCGGCCGGGATGGCGGTCATCAGGACACTGGACGGATACGACCCCCGGCCGCCGGGGACGTAGCAGCCGGCCCGGGCCACCGGGTGAACGGTCTCCCCCATCATGCCGCCGCCGATCTCCGCCTCCCATGGCTTGATTGCCTGGTGCCCGGCGAAGGTCCGGATGCGGCCCGCGGCTTCCTCCAGGGCGCCGACCAGCTCGGGGGGGGCGGCCTCAAACGCAGCGTCGATCTCCGCCTGGGGCACCCGTAGCGAGTCGAGCTTGACCTTGTCGAACTGCTCGGTTAGCTCGAACAGGGCGCGGTCGGCTTCGTCGATGACCTTTTGCACGATGTGACGGACGACCTCGACCGGCTCCCCGGCCGGGGGCCGCGGGATCGCCAGGTCCGGATTGGCCTTCAGATCAAGAAAACGCATGGGGTCATCAGTCTAAGCGTGGAGGATCGATCTTTGGCGGTATTGCCCTGCAAAGCGGGGGCCGGCGGGCGTCCGCTGTCCACCCCCACCCGGCCGGGGTGCCGGGTGCTCGCCCCGGCTCCAGCATCGTCCGCATTTCCCGCCGGGACCATCTTGTTCGAGTTCGAAATGCGGGGTAAACCAGGGTCTAGAATGAGCCGGTACAGCGTCCGGAGGGACGGTAAATGGCAGAGATCGTGCTGGAAGGCGCCACCCGGCGGTTCCCCGACGGAACCGTAGGGGTCGACGATCTCGACCTGGAGATCGCCGACGGCGAGTTCATGGTCCTGGTAGGACCTTCGGGCTCGGGCAAGAGCACCGCCCTGCGGATGATCGCCGGGCTGGAGGAGACCAGCGCAGGGACGATCCGGATCGGCGACCGGGTGGTCAACGAGCTGCCGCCCCGGGACCGCGACATTGCCATGGTCTTTCAGAACTACGCCCTTTACCCCCACATGACGGTGTTCGAGAACATGGCTTTCGGGCTGAAGCTGCGCGACGTGGCCAAGGAGGACATCCAGACAAGGGTGGAGCAGGCGGCCGACCTGCTGGACATCAGGCAGTACCTGCACCGCAAGCCGAAACAGCTGTCCGGCGGCCAGCGGCAGCGGGTTGCGATGGGACGGGCGATAGTCCGCGAGCCGGCGGCTTTCCTGATGGACGAGCCGTTGTCCAACCTGGACGCCAAGCTGCGGGTCCAGATGCGGATTGAGATCGAACGCCTCCACCGCCGTCTGGAGACCACCACCGTCTACGTGACCCACGACCAGGTGGAGGCGGTGACCATGGCCGACCGGGTCGCAGTATTGCGAGGCGGCCGCCTGCAACAGGTGGACAGTCCCCAGCGGCTGTACGACCACCCGGTCAACGTGTTCGTTGCCGGCTTCATCGGCTCACCGGCGATGAATCTGGTGACCGCTCGTCTCAGCCGGGAGGACGGCCGTTTCGTGGTGAAGTTCGCCGGCCACCAGCTCACAATCCCCCCGCTGGAAGGACTCGCAGACCACCTCGACCAGGAGGTGACTCTCGGCATCCGCCCGGAGGCGTTCGAGGACCCGGACCTGGTGGCGGGCGGCGGACCGGTAGGGTCGATCGAGGTGGAGATCGGGCTGGTGGAGACCCTGGGGGCGGAGACCGTGGCCTACTTCGAGGTCGAGGCACCCCGGGTTGAGATCGCCGACACCATCGAGCTGGAGAGCGACCGCCGGCAGGCAACGCCGGCTCCCCAGGCGAGCCGGGAGGGCCACTCGATCTTCACCGCCCGCCTGAACGCAAGGAGCCGGGTGAGTGAGGGCCGGCGGACGAAGCTTGCCGTGGACCTGGACCGGCTGTACTTCTTCTCGACCCAGACCGGCGAGAACCTGCGTTGACCGGGTCCCAGGAGGCGGCACTCGGCGGCATCGCCGCCAAAGAAGCGGCCCGCACCTCCACGTCTCAACCGGGACCGGGATCGCAGGGGGGAAACGGGTGGCTGCGCAAGCACCGGTTCGAGATCGCGCTAGTCACTCCCCTGGTCGCCTACACCCTGCTGCTCACACTGGTGCCGATCCTGGACACCTTCCGGCTGTCGCTGTCGGGGCCGAGGGGCGAGTCGTTTCCCTCGGTCGCCAACTACACGTCGATCTTCGACTCGCCGGTCTTCCGCACCGCGGTGAAAAACACTGCGATCGTGGCGCTGCTGTCGCTGTCGCTCGAGCTGGTGGTCGGCCTGGCGACGGCCCTGGCGCTCAACGCCCGCTTCCGGGGCCGAAGCTTCGTCCGGACGATAATCCTGATCCCGCTGGGGGTGCCGACCATCGTTTCCGGAGCGGTGATGCTGCTGCTGTTCTCCCGCAGCGGGTACCTGAACAGCCTGCTGGCCAACCTCGCAGATGCGGTCAACCTGCTGCCCGGCGTCGACTGGAGTTTCGTGCCGTTGAGCTGGACGGTGGCCGGGGGATGGCGAACCCTGTTCACCGTGGCGATCGCCGACATGTGGAAGGTGCTTCCGGTGGTTGTCCTGATCTTCCTGGCCGGCCTGCAGTCCATCCCCGAGGACGTATACGAGGCCGCCGATGTGGACGGCGCCTCCAAATGGCAGAGGTTCACCAGGATCACCCTGCCGATGCTGGTCCCGTTCATCACTATGGCCGTGATCCTGAGAGCCATCGACGCCTTCCGCATCTACGAGCTGGCCCTGGTGCTGGCGGGGCGGGTTGAGCCGGTTCTGGGTACCTACATCGGCCAGCGCTACCTGCCGCCGGCCAACGACGTCTACACCGCGGCCT
>DATLGP010000346.1:0-3570 GCA_035540395.1 Actinomycetota bacterium | reverse complement strand
GGCTTGTACGGCGCCGAGGAGATGACCGGCAACGGCCTGGTGCAGTCCCCGATGGCCGAGACCTGGAGGCAGACCGCCCAAATGCTGTCCGACCAGGCGGCCGAGCTGATCCGGGCCCACGAGCTGGTGGGGTGTGAGGTGGAGAACAAGGACCTTGCCGTGTCCTTGCACTACCGTCATTCCGGCGAGCCGGATCCTCCTCCGGCCCTGGCGGAGTGGGCTCGGCAAGCGGCTGCTGCCAACGGTTTTCAGGTGGGGGTCGGAAGAATGGTGCTGGAGCTAAAGCCGCGGTCCGTCTCCAAGGCGGCAGCCTTCGAGCACCTGGCGACGCAGGCTCAAGTCAACAACGCACTGGTGGCAGGCGACGACGCGGCGGATGTCGAGATGATGCGCCGCTCAGCCGAAGTGGTTCCGGGTCTGCTGCTGAGGGTAGGGGTGGTATCCGCAGAGGCGCCCCTGGGGATGCTCGAGAACTCGGATTTCCAGGTCGGAGCACCGCAGGAGGTCGTCGAACTTCTGGAGCGCCTTCTATAGGTCCTTCATCGGGGCCCGGCCCGGTCCTAGTTGCCCGATTCGTGCAGCCGGGTGATGTCCTTCAACTGGCGCCAGACCCACTTGCTGGGGGTGTTGTGGTCGATGACCTCCCGGTTCAGCTGGGCCATGCGCTTCTTTTCGTCGGCATCCATGGTCAGTCCCTCGTACAAGGCCTCGGCCATCTCGTGGATGTCGTATGGATTGATGCCCAGGACCCCGAACTCAAGCTCGTACCAGGCTCCGGCATTCTTGGACAGCACAACTACTCCATCGACCTCGTTGACAGTGGGGCCCTCCTTGGCCACCAGGTTCATGCCGTCCAGGATCGGGTTGACCATCAGCACGTCGTAGCGGCGGCTGCAGGCCAGGGCCCGGACGTAGTTGTCTTCGTTGATCAGCACGATGGGCTGCCAATCGTCGGTCCCCAGTTCCTTGTTCACCTCGTCGTGGAAGGCAAGGACCTCGGCCTCGTAGTTGCGGTACTCGGGGATTGCTCGCCGGGACGGATACAGCAAGGCGACGTGGACGACCTTTCCGACGAGCTCCGGATGATTGTTGAGCATGGTCTCGTAGGCCTTGAAGCCGCGGACGACGTTCTTTGAGAGCTCCAGCCGGTCGATCCTAAGGATCAGCTTGCGGCCTTCCAGCACCCGGTCCAGCCACCTCAGATGCTTGGCAGCGTCCGGAGAGTGGGCAAGCTTGCGGACGGCCCCTGCGTCGATGGAGATCGGATAGTCCCTGACCACGGTTGTCACGTCATTGTGGTGGACCAGCCCCCTGCCTATCTCCACCTCGGCCCCCAGGATGTCCTGGCAGCACAACATGAAGTTGTGCGACCACCGGCGTGCCTGAAACCCCACCAGGTCGTTGGCCAGCATGCCTTCGAGGATCTCCTTGGCCATGTTGCCGGGGAGAACCCTCATCATGTCCGGCTGCGCCCACGGCGTGTGGGTGAAGTGATAGGCGAAGGCTGCGGGCACCAACTCCCTCAGGTACTGGGCTACCAGGGTCAGGTGGTAGTCGTGGAGCATGACCGGGGTGATCGCCTCGGATCCCGAGATCTCCTTGGCCAGGGCCTCGGCGAAAATCCGGTTCACCTCCTTGAAGGCCTCCCAGTCCCGCTGCCACCGGGCGTTGAACCGGGGATGCATCGGCAGGTTCCACATACTGTGGTTCAAGAACCAGAAGACCGAGTTGGAGATCCGGTTGTAGTAGCGGTCGAAGGTATCCCGGTCGAAGGTCAGATAGCGCAACCTCAGCTCGGCTTCGTCCAGCTCCGCCTTCAGGTGGCCGTCGGGATTGGAACGAACCATCTTTCGGTCGCCTGCGGTCAGAGCCGCCGCCACCCAGAGTCCGTCGGCATGCTTCATGACCTCGGTGAGGGCGGTGACCAGGCCGCCGGCTCCCCGGGTGGCCTCCAGTTCGCCGTTTTCGTTCTCCTCGTACTTGACCGGTCCGCGGTTGGAAGCGATGACGAGGGAGCGCCCTCGAAGGACCTCCGCGAGGGAGAATGTCGGCTCATTCATAGCGGGCGCTCAGGTGAGGGGAAGGCACACTGCAAAGGTTACCCCCCCGGCGCATTTGGTGAACCGCGAGTTTGCGCTTCCTGCCGGCCGGCCGACCCTATACTTGGCAAGTGGCTGTTCCCAACAGGCGCCTGGAGCCCAAAGCAAACGAACGCTTTCGGCGCGTGGGAATTGTCTCCTGGGCCCTAATCGGCTGCCTTCTGCTGGCCGGGATCTCGCTTTACATCCTTTACTTTCTGCGCGAGGTGATCCCCCCGATCGCCATGGCTCTCATTCTCATCTTCCTGCTCAACCCTCTGGTCAACCGCCTCGAGCGAAAGGGAGTGAGAAGGGGCCTGGGGACCGCGCTGATCTACCTGGTCTTCATCGGTGTGGTGGCCATCGTCCTGTCCCTTCTGCTACCGCCGCTCGGCCGTCAGATCAACGACCTGGTGATGCGGGGACCCGAGATCCAGGCGAACGCCATAGCCGCCGCGGAGGATGTGGCCGAGAGGCTTAACATCTCGCTGGACGCCGTAGGCCTGGGAGACCTGGCCGGTGACCGGGAAGGCCGGGAGGCTCGCCCGGAGGGGTCCCAGCCGTCGTTCCTCGAGGGCCTGGGCAGCCGGTTGTTTGCCGGCGCCGGACGGTTCGCCACCGGTGCGCTGCACGTCATCATCAACTTCATCCTGGCGCCGGTGTTTGCTGCCTACCTGCTGATCGACCTGCCGAAGATCCAGAAGGCCGGTCTTCACTACATGCCTCCCCGCATGCGGGAGGAGTGGATTCCGGTCCTGGAGCGCATCGGCAATACGGTCGGAAGCTTCTTCCGGGGCCAGTTGCTGGTGGCGGCGATTGTGGGGGTGATGTCCTGCCTCGCTTTCCTGGTGATCGGGCTGCCCTTCTGGCTCCCGATCGGGCTTCTGGCCGGGTTCTTCAACATCATTCCGCTGATCGGGCCGTTTGTCGGCGGCGCGGTAGCAGTAGTGGTGGGGGGAATCGAAGGCGGCCTCCCCCTTGCCGTAAAGGCCGCTATTGCGATGGTCATCGTCCAGCAGATCGACAACCACTTCATCAGCCCAAAGATCATGGGGTGGGCGGTGCGCCTGCACCCGGTTGCCGTGATGATTGCCTTGCTGCTGGGTGCGTCACTCGGCGGGATCTTCGGAATGCTCCTGGCGGTTCCGATGATGGGGGTGGCCAAGATCATGTTCGTGCACCTCTACGAGACCCGGGTGTTGGGCAACTGGGACTACTACCAGGGGCCGGCCGGGGAGGGGCTCGTGAAGGAACTGGGCGAGGAATCCGAGTTCAGGTCTTCCGCACAGGCGGCCGGCGCTGAGGGTCCGGCGGCCGGTGCCGGCGCCGAAAAGCAGCCAACGGCGGATCCCGGCCGGCCGGCGACCCTGCCCCCCGCCAAAGCTGCCACGGCCAGGAAACCGGCTGGCGCCGCCAAAGCTGCCACGGCCAGGAAACCGGCTGGCGCCGCCAAAGCTGCCACGGCCAAGAAACCGGCTGCGCCCGCCAAAGC
>DATLGP010000345.1:0-2415 GCA_035540395.1 Actinomycetota bacterium | reverse complement strand
ATATACTAAGAATGACTCTCACTAGAGATCCACCCACCCTGATGCTCCTTAAGGACACCGATGGCCGAGGAACATACCCCTGACGCTCGTAGCCACCCGGCACGCGAGCGGCCACGTCGGGAGGGAAATCTCCGGGATCTCATGTTGGCGTCGGTGGGCGGTATTTCGTTCTACGACGCCGGTGAGCCCGACCGGGTCCCGGTGTCCTTCGCTCCCTTTACCGGCACGGTGCTCCGCCTGGCGCAGTCTCCCGAGGGTAGCTTCTGGCCGGAGGCAAGTCCAACGGATCGGTGGAGCCTAGGTCTATTTGCAACCGGGCCCGGTCTAACTGCAATCCAGCGCGGCTCGCAGCGCGCCCAGGTTGGCTCGCATCTCACTTAGGTAGTCACCGGCCTCCGGCTCGCTCTCCAGCGGGTCCAAAACCGCGGTCTTGGTTCCGGTTTCCCGGGCAATGGTTTCGGCCAAGTCGGGCGGCAGCAGGGTCTCGAAGAATATGGTGGTCACGCCCTCCTCTCGTACCAGGCTGGCTACCTCCGCCAGGCGCTGGGGGCTGGGCTCAGACTCCGGATCCAGCCCGGATATGCCGTGTTGCTCCAGGTCATAACGAGCGACCAGGTATCCGAACGCACTGTGGCTGGTGACGATCTCCCGCCGGTCGCACTGCGCAAGTCCGGCGGTGAACTCCTGGTCCAGCGCCTCCAGCTCGGCGATCAGCCCATCAGCGTTCTCTTTGAAGTCGGCTGAGTTGTCCGGGTCGACCGCGCTTAGGCGCTGCTCCACTCCGCGGGTGATCTGCGCCATCCGGGTTGGGTCCAACCACACGTGCGGATCGAACTCACCCTCCTCGTGTCCGTCCTCGTCGCCGTGGTCGTCGTCGTGGTCGTCCGTGCCCGGGATTAGGTCACTTCCGGCCAGAACGTCGAGCTTCTCGCCATCGACCTGGTCGATGAGGTCCTCGACTGCCGGTTGGAAGCCCTGACCCACGTACAGCAGTAGATCCGCTTCCAGCAGTGTTCTTATCTGGCGGGCGGTCAGCTCGAGATCGTGGGGCTCCACTCCGGCCGGGGTCAGGCCGGCAATGTCGGCGTGTTCGCCGGCCACGCGCTCGGCGAGGAACTGGAGGGGGTAGAAGGCCGCGACGACGAGGGGGGATTCGGAGCCCGCTTCCGAACCGTTCCCTGATGTCGTGCGATCGTCGCCGCAGGCGACTAGCAGAAGTGAGACGGACAGAAGCAAAGCCAGGCAGCGAGCAATAAAAATCGGCATTAATCCTCCAGGGGCAGACTTTGGGTAGGAGGACTATAGCGTATCTAGGAATGAGTCGTATTACTGAATGGTGCTCTAGGTGACTGCCAGCGACAGATAGGGCTCCGGGGGCGCAGGGATGATCTCCACCGGCACCTCAGCCGGTCTTTGCGGCAGTTTTCTAAAACGGTTAAAGCGGTCTTAAGCACCGCAATTAAACAGGTTTACAACATCACTATGGTTCACCTAACATCCGCTCTATGGTCACTAAAACCGCGCCGAGGGCGAACTCCAAAGTCGTCGGCTGGGAACGCCGGCCCAAAGGACTGGTCCGCAGTCGCTCGGCCAGGGCCGCCGGGCTGGCCGCTTCCCTCGTGCTGTTGGGACTGGTCACCCTGGCGAGCATCGCTTTCGGGTCCAAGCAGATCCCCTTTGCCACCGTCATCGACGCCCTCTTCAACTTCGACCCGGAGCTCAACGATCATCTGATCGTCCGATCATTGAGAATCCCCAGAAACACAGTGGGCCTGCTGGTAGGGGCCGCGCTCGGGCTGGCCGGCGCGGTGATGCAGGGGGTCACCCGCAACCCGCTGGCCGATCCGGGCATCCTCGGCGTCAGCGCAGGTGCTTCGCTGTTCGTGGTGGTCGGCATCTACGTTTTCGGTGTCGGTACGCTGCTCGGCTACGTCTGGTTCGCCTTCGCCGGCGCTTTGGTGGCCAGCCTGGTGGTGTACTTTCTCGGTTCGCTCGGCCGTGAAGGGGCCACGCCGGTCAAGCTGGCGCTCGCGGGTGCTGCGCTAACCGCATTTCTGGCGTCGATCACCACTGCGATCCTGCTCATCGACGTGGCGACCCTGGACCAGTACCGTTTCTGGGCGGTCGGGTCGCTCGCCGGCCGGACTCCCCAGGTTGCCGCCCAGGTGGCGCCTTTCATCGCCGTCGGGGGGTTGATGGCCCTGGTTTCCGGACGCCTGCTCAACGCTTTGTCGCTGGGGGACGACGTAGCCCGTTCCTTGGGGCAGAAGGTGGGGCTGTCCCGTGCCTTTTCAGCGGCTTCGGTGGTGCTTCTCACCGGCGCCGCCACCGCCGCCGCCGGGCCGATCGGGTTCGTCGGCCTGACCGTCCCTCACGTCGCCCGGGCAATCACCGGACCCGATTACCGCTGGATAC
>DATLGP010000344.1:0-5668 GCA_035540395.1 Actinomycetota bacterium | reverse complement strand
TCCTCATGCTTACCTCGTTCTCCGACGACGAGGCGCTGTTCAACTCGATCATGGCCGGGGCTTCCGGCTACCTGTTGAAGGGCGTGCAGTCCGCCGAGCTGGTGAAGTCTCTCCAAAGCCTGGGAGAGGGCAAGGCCCTCCTCGACCCCGAGGTCACCCAAAGAGTCCTCGAGCGCCTGAGGACTGCCCGCTTCGACTCAGGAGACCCCAAGCTGCGACGGCTGAACGCGCAGGAGGACCGGGTACTGGCTTTGGTCGCCAAGGGCTTGACGAATCGGCAGATCGGGACAGAGCTCAAGATCTCGGACAAGACCGTTAAAAACTACGTCTCGGTGATCCTCCGCAAGCTGGAGGTTGCTCGGCGTTCGGAAGCTGCTGCCTACCTCAGCCGGGCACAGGCAAGACAGCCGGGACACGACGATTGAGCAGCGACCAGGCATCCGGTCCCGTCGACCAGGCCAAGCTGGCGGAACTAAGGGCGCTGGAGCGGCCGGGCAAGGAAGGGTTCTTCGCCAAGATCCTCGGGGTATTCCTGGACGATGCCGAGAAGCAGGTTGAGCGGATTCGTCGAGCGGCGCAGGAGCGGGATCACGAGGCCGTAGCAATAGCGGCCCATACCTTGAAAGGAAGCTCCTACTACGTGGGGGCCGGGCGCCTGGCCGACTTGTGCCGTCAGCTGGAGGAGCTGGCCGAGCAAGGCATCCTGGAAGACGAGCCGGCCGCTGGAGTCGAACGGGAGCTGGTCGAGGTCTCGGCCGTCCTGGCGGCAGAGGCGGCCAAGGCGAAGTCTTAGGGCATTACTGAGGATTGCGAGGGGGTGGAAGGGGGCCGCCGTACTGCGCGGCCCCCGACGAGGCCCCTGAGCGCACAGGGAAGCCTCTCACCCATATCTGGCCCGAGCTGCCGCTCCAGCCGCTTCAAGGTGGGAAATTCAGGCTGCCGTCCCGAACCCCTGCCCCGGACCGTAGAAGTCCGTCTTCAAGAAGATTACGCCGCGCCCGGGCGGCCCGACAGTGCCGAATGGACCTCTCTTTGTGGGCCGCACGGCCTCCTGCTGCAGTAGTCCCCCGGACCGACGGCCCGTTTATGAGCTGCGATTGAGAGGAATAAAGAGTCAGGACAATCACAAGGAGGTTGCATGGGAGCTTTCAAGACAGGCGCGATCATCGGTTTCGGTCTCGGATACATGCAGGGTGCCAAAGCTGGGCGTCAACGTTACGAGCAGATCCAGCAGAAGATGAAGAAGGTCAGCGAGTCGCCCACCGTCAAGAAGGCCATCGAGCCGGTCAAGCCGATGGTGAACGCCAAGCTCGAGTCGGGCAAAGAGCTTATGGGCTCGGTAATGAGCAAGGCAGCGGGCGTGAAGTCGGGCAGCACAAGCTCCGGATCAAGCGGCGCCAACGGCGGCGCAGTTCGTCCGGGCGGCTCGATCCCTACCGCTTAAAGACAGCAGTTGCGGGGGTCCGCCCCCGCAACCTGTCTATTCCAGGTAGTCGCGCAGCTTCTGCGACCGCGAGGGGTGCCGCAACTTAGACAGGGTCTTTGACTCGATCTGGCGTATCCGTTCTCGGGTGACGCCAAATTCCTTACCCACTTCCTCCAGGGTTCTCGGGGTCCCGTCGTGGAGCCCGAACCTAAGCTGGATCACCTTTTTTTCGCGCTGCGAGAGCGTGTGGAGCACGCTCTCCAGTTGCTCTTGCAGAAGAATGAACGATGCGGCGTCGAGAGGTACGACCGCGTCGGAGTCTTCAATGAAGTCGCCCAGGTGGGTGTCCTCTTCCTCGCCGATAGGGGTTTCGAGTGAAACCGGCTCCTGTGAGACCTTCATGATCTCCCGCACCTTGTCGGCGCTCAGCTCCATCTGCTCGGCGATTTCCTCGGCCAGCGGTTCCCGGTTGAGATCCTGCATCAGCTGGCGCTGAATCCTGAGCAGCTTGTTGATGGTCTCGACCATGTGGACCGGGATGCGGATGGTGCGGGCCTGGTCGGCGATGGCCCGGGTGATGGCCTGGCGAATCCACCAGGTCGCGTAGGTCGAGAACTTGAAGCCCTTGTTGTAGTCGAACTTCTCCACCGCCCGAATGAGGCCCAGATTTCCCTCCTGGATGAGATCCAGGAACAGCATTCCCCGGCCCACGTACCGCTTGGCGATTGAGACGACAAGCCTCAGGTTGGCTTCCACCAGCTTGCGCTTGGCCAGAACTCCGTCCCGCTCGATGCGCCGGCAGATCTCCCGGGCCTTGTCCTGGCTGAGGGTGGCGGTACCTACGTCCAGCGACGACCGGCGAGCCAGCGTCTCGATGCGCTCCAGGTCGAACTTGGAGGGATCGCACAACATTTCTTCCGCCCACAGGCCCGCTTCTATCCTCTCGGCCAGGTCGACCTCCTGGTCGGCGGTCAGCAGGGAAACTTTGCCGATCTCCTTCAGGTACATCCGCACCGGGTCGTTGGTGGGAGCCTTCAGCAGTTCGGAGTCACGCCGGAAGTCCTCCACCTGATCGTCGCCGGCACCGGGCTCGTGCTCGACAACCTCCACTCCCTCTTCGACTATCAGGGCGTAAACACCATCTACCTGCTCCGCGGTGAGTGCCAGGCTGCCCAGCGCATCCGCAATCTCGTCGGCGGTGAGCCAGCCCTTTTCCTTGCCTCGGGAGACAAGCTCTTTCACGTCGTCGATCTCAGCGTCTTTCGCCATAGGGTCCTCTCATTTGTCGTCGAACTTTCGACGTTCGACATCCAAACGCATCAATTCCCGGAACGTCTGATCGTAGGAATCTGCGTCACCCTCGGGGTCAAACCCGTCGAGTTTAGCCTTTAGTTCTTCAATCTGCCTGACGATTCTGAACTCCTCCAAACGGAGAAATACCTCCTCCGGATCGCGGGTGATCGCGGGGGCCATCGCTAGCTCCGCGGCGAACCGGCGAGCATCGTCGTCGGGCAGCCCGTCCATCACCGTTCCCGAGCCGGGATGCAATGCAAGCTCGGACAATGCCGAAAACAACACCCGGTGCTCGGGCTGGGTGAAGTGGTCGATGCCGATAATCGCCATCGCCTGCGAAAGCCTCTCGGGCGAGTCCAGCAGGATCCCAAGCGCCTCCCGCTCGACCTTGACGTGGCCCGGAGAGCGCTTGAGGCCGGCCCGCCGGCTGGGGGCAAACGGCGAGGAGTTGCCCGATTGAGCCACCTCCCGCAGCACGGTGTCCACCTGGTAATGGCCGACACCAATTCGCTCCGCCACCCACTGGGCATTCTGCCCCCGCGTCACCGCGTTCGGCTCCCACGACAGCCGGTCCACCGCGGCACGCACCGCCTTGGACTTGCCTTCAGCCGAATCGAGGTTGTGACGGGATATCTCCTTTTCCAGGACGAAACGCATGAGTGGGGTTGCGCTTTCCAGCAGCGGAAGCACTGCTTCCCGGCCGCCCTCCAGTGCAACGTCGGCAGGGTCCTTGCCGGCCGGCAAAGGAGCCACCAGAACCTCCAGTCCTACCTTGGAGTGGATTCCGAAGCCTCGCTCTGAAGCTACCGATCCTGCGGCGTCAGCGTCGAACGCCAGTACCACCTTCTCACAGAACCGCTTGAGCAGAGCGAAGTGCTCCTCACCGAGGGCCGTTCCGCAGGTGGCCACGGCATTTGCATAGCCGACCTTGTGCAAAGCCATGACGTCGGTGTAGCCCTCGGTGACCAGGGCGACACCCGATCGGACGATCTCGGCTTTGGCCTTGTCCAGCCCGAAAAGGATCCTGCTCTTTTGGTAGAGGCTGGTCTCCGGGGAGTTCAGGTACTTGGGATGATCGTCTCCCATCGCGCGGGCGCCGAACCCCACCACCTCGCCGGTGAGGCTGGAAACCGGAAAGATCACCCTTCCCCGGAACCGGTCCCGGTGGGCCCCTTCCTCGGTGACCAGAGCCAGGCCGGCCTCTACTATCGAGTTGGCGCCGAGACCCTGCGCCAGGAGGTGCCGGAACAGGTTGTCCCTGCCCCGCGGCGCAAAGCCGAGGTTCCAATGAGCGGCGTCCGCCCGGCTGAAGCCCCGGCTTTCGATGTACTTGCGGGCGCCGTCGGCTTCGGGGCCTTTCGCCAGCAGCCCGGCAAAGTACTCTGCCGCCTTCTTGTTCGCCAGCAACAACGACGCCCGAAGGCCCGCCGGCTCGGTGGGACCCTCGAACCGCAGGTTCAGCCCGAAGCGGTCGGCGACCTTTTGGGCCGCCTCGGAGAAGGTCAGCCCGTCCGTCTCCTGGATGAACCGGAAGACGTCACCCCCCTTGCCGCAGCCGTGGCAGTAGTAGAGCCCCTTGGCCGGGTCCACCGTGAACGACGGGGTCTTCTCCTGGTGGAAGCAGCACAGTCCCTTGAAGACCCTTCCGGCCTTGCGCAGCTTCATGTAGCCGGAGACAACCTCTACTATGTCCGCCCGGTCCCTCAGCTCCTGCAGGTCCTCGGGAACGATGCGGCCCTTAGCCACGGCAAAGTCTCTGGTGCTCGCGCAGGGCGAAGCGGTCGGTCATCCCGGAAACGTAGTCGATGAGACGGGTCTCGAAGTCGTCGGTGCTGGAGTCGACCACCGGCAGGTCCTCCGGATGGTCGCGGTAGTGCTCGACCAGCTCCTTGAGGAGGCCGACGATGCGCCCGTGCTCGGGTTTGGACTCCGGCCGGTTGTAAACCCGCTCGAACATGAACTTGCGGGTGACCGCCATGGCGTCGAAGACCGCCGGGGTCACCCCGATCTGCTCCAGCGGGGCGCTCGCCTCGACCAGTGAGCCGACCATGGCGTCGATCCGTGCGGAGGTGGTCTTGCCCAGTACCTTGTTGGTGAGGTCCGGCAGATCGGCCACGGTGAGCACGCCGGCCCGGATGGCGTCCTCGATGTCGTGGCTGAGGTAGGCGATCCGATCGGCGTAGCGGGCGACCTGAGCCTCCAGGGTGTCGGGCATTGGCATTGACCAGGTGTGGTTCAGGATCCCGTCGCGGACCTCCCAGGTTAGGTTGAGGCCGCCCGGCTTGCTGGTTGGGGACTCACCTCTCCACTGCAGGTGATCGACCTGGCGGCGGGACTGCTCGTTATGGCGGAACGGCCTGCCCAAAAAGTCCGAGAGCACCTGCTCCCCCAGGTGCCCGAAAGGCGTGTGGCCCAGGTCGTGGCCGAGGCAGATGGCCTCCGCCAGGTCCTCGTTCAGGCGTAGCGCCCGGGCGATGATGCGGGCGACCTGGGTGACCTCGAGAGTGTGGGTCAGCCGGACCCGGTAGTGGTCGTCCAGAGGGGCCGGGAAGACCTGTGTCTTGTGCGCCAGCCGGCGAAAGGCCTTGCTGTGCAGGATGCGGTCCCGGTCCCGCTGGTAGGCGGTGCGCAGCGGGTGGGGGTCCTCGGGAAAGCGCCGGCCCCGGGACTCGGCCGCCCGGGCTGCCTGGGGCGCAAGGAACTTGAGTTCGTTGCTCTCAATGCTTTGGCGGATGCTTGTCACGTCCAGATATTAGCCGCCGCAGCCGACAATTAGGATTGCCTGAAAACCTGATGAGAATGCTTTAGGGCATGGATTTTAACCCCGGCAGGGGTGCTACGATGGAATTCCTAAACGGTGCTGGTCTACTACCTCCGACCGCATCGTACTAGGGACAGTGGCTCCCGGACAAGTACCCTTCCGCCCTTGCCGGGGGCCACTCTTCCTAG
>DATLGP010000343.1:0-5290 GCA_035540395.1 Actinomycetota bacterium | reverse complement strand
CGGGGGCCGCAGCTCGTCGGCCGCTTCGTTGTACCGGGCGGCGTCGTCGGAGTCCTCGGAAGGCTGGTCGCTCCAGCTTTCGGTCTGCACCGCTTTCCAGAGCGAAACCGCCTGGCGCACCTTGCTTGCCCGGACCACCCGCACGTATCGCAGATTCGGAAACACCGCGGGGAGCAGATCGGCCAGGGGGACGTCCCGGTACTTCGGAATGTGCCGCAGAAGCGACTCGAAATCCCGGAAGTACCCCCACATGAGCTTGGCCCCGAACACGCCGTTGTCCGTGGTGCCCTGTCTCATTGCCCATGCCAGGTACTCGTCGTAGGTCGTCCGCCCCCAAAGCGGAGACCGGGGGGGAGGTTGAGACTCAACTCCGCGCTCCCGAAGGTGCTCGACGATCGAGGGGTCGCCGGCCCCCGTAAAGTACTCCTCCGGCCGGCGGGGCAAGCCGCTGTGGCGAAGCGCTTCGAAGTACTCCTCCGGCCTGCCGGCGACCCCGGTCTGGGTCAGTGCCTTGCAGATCAGCGTGCTGCCACTCCTCGGGGTGGCGCACACCAGGTAGGAGACCTTCGGCTTCACGTCCTGGTTGCCGCCCCCTGGTGCACGATCCGGCGGAGAGGCTCATCCGGGGAGACCTGCGACCGCTCATTCACCGCTGCTCCCGGCGGCAAGGGGACCGGGCCGATGAGCAATGGGTCGTTAGTCTCAAGCATCCACCCTTCCAGCCGGGCCCGCAGGGACGCCAGCACCTCGGCGCATGCGGGATCCGTCACCCGGTTGCGGCCCTCCTCAGGGTCGGCCATCAGGTCGTACAGCTGCTCGGGATCCACGGTTTGATCTGCCCAGCCATTCTCGAGCAGCAGACTCTTGGCAGAGCTGTCGTCACAGTTGGGAAGAACCGGATGGGGATAGTCGTCAAACCGCCTGATGTACTTCCACCGGTCGGTCCTGATCGCTCGTTGGGGCTCGTACGCGGCGTGGTAGGTCATCTCGGCAAAAACTGCTTCGTGAAGATCGGCGCAGTCACCCCTTACGAGCGGCATCATAGACCTGCCTTGCAGCCACTCCGGCAACCGGATCCCGGCCACCTCGCAAAGCGTGGGATACACGTCCAGATGACTGACCATCGCGTCGATCACCTTTCCCCCGGTGAACCCACCGGGCCCCCTCATCAAGAGCATGACACCGAGACCGCGGTCGAACAAGGTCGCCTTCGCCCCCGGCAGCGCCAGGCCGTGGTCGGTGGTGCAGACAACGAGTGTGCGGTCCGCTTGTCCCTGTTGGTGCAGAGCGTTCAGCACTGCGCCTATACCCTGATCCAGCGAACGTACGCTGGCTTTGAAGGCGGCCATGTCCTCCCGGGTCTCGGGGGTGTCCGGCAGGTTGGAGGGAGGCAGGGAATAAAGGGTGTCCCGGACCGAAGTGGGGATTCCGAAGCTACGGTGGGTCTCGAAGAACCCCGCCGAGACGAACCAGGGCTCGGGAAGCCCGGCGATCGTCTCGATTGCGGAGGGTGCGACCGCATAAGCCCGGTTCGACGGCAGGTCGACCACCTTGTCGTAACCAATGACATGGGGATCGACCGAAATGTGTTGTTCGCCGATCAACCCGGAGGTGTAGCCTGCCTCCCGCAGCGGGTGGACCCAGTGGTGGCCGTAGTCCCGCAGCGACCACCCCCGGTGTGCGAGGCCCATCATGCCGTTGCTGTGGCAATACTGGCCGGTCAGCAGCGATGCCCGGCTGCCCGAGCAGGTAGGGGCGGCACAGAACGCCTTCCGGAAGAGGACCCCCTGGTCGGCGATCAGCTGGATGTTCGGAGTCAGGACCTGGTGGCCGTAGGGCTGGACCCAGCGGCCGGTGTCGTGGGAATGGATATACAGGATGTTCGGCGGCATCTTCTCTGCTTGATTCCTGGCGGATCGGTCTGATGGGACAACGGTTCGGCTTGGGCAGCCGGCGCCATTCCATGGTACGGCACCCCCCTGGAGTGGACCGGAGGCGCCGGCTAAAGCAAGCTCAGCCGGTGCGGGCCACCACCAGCCGCGAGGCGCCCGACTCAGCGCCCCACACCTCGCCCGGGCGGCCGAGAATTTGCCTGACATTGGCTCCCGCCGAGCTGTGGGGGTACTGCGTGAACTCCTCGGAACCGGGATCGAACCTGACCAGCGCATTCGCCGAAAAGTCGCTGACCCAGACCAGGTCCTGCTCGTCTACGTACACCGCATAGGGCTGGGGGCGGTCACCCGGCAGCGTCCATTCGCTCCACTGCCCGGAGGCCGGGTCGAAGCGCGCCAGCTTTCCGGCGAACCATTCGGTGACCCACAGCCGCCCGGTGGAGTCACTCCAGACCCGGCGGGCGCCGCCGCCGGCGGTGGGAACGTCGAAGACCTCCACGCCGGCGGTGGCTGGGTCGATGCGGGCAATGTAGCTGCCGGCCAGGGACGAAAACCACGGGGTTCCGTCGGGCGCTGTGGTGATCCCGTAGGGTCCCCGGCCCTTCGGCGCGGGATAGACCTGCATTTCGCCGGTGGCCGGGTCGAGGCGGCCGAAGAAACCGGCCTGGCCGGTGAACCAAAGCGTGCCCTCCCCGTCAAATGCCGCCGTGTTCAGGTTGGCACGTGCGCCCGGCACAGGGAAGCGCCGGACCTGCCGGTCGGTGGGATCCACCCGGACGATGGCGTTCAGCCCGCCGTCGGTCACCCACGCGGCGCCGTCCGGCCCCACGATCACGCCGTGGGGAGCCGAGCCGCTCCCCAGCGGTATGTGCTCGGTTTCACCGGTCGACACGTCGAGGTACCCGAGCTCGCCCGAGCCCTGCGCCGTGTACCAGACGCCGCCGTCGGCGGCCGGAGCTACGTCATGGGGACGGGAGCCGCCGGGGACTTCGAACTCCTGCAGTTCCACGGCACCCGACGGCGGACCGGTGGGCGTGGTGATGGGCAGCGGCGAAGGGCTCGGAGAAGGTGAGACGGTCTCACCGTCCGGCCGGCCCGCGCAGCCTGCCGTCACCACCACCAGGACGACGATCAACAGGGCGTTCTTCACCACAACCTCAAGTTTAGGGTCGGAGCGGCCGGCCATGCCGGACTCGCGCTTGCGTCGGTACTGCAGACCTTCCAGGGCCGGGCTCCCCTCAGCTTGACCCCGGTGTCCGGTGCGATCGTTCTGCTCAGCGCCCTCCTGGGCGGGCTGGCGATTGTGGGTCTTGCCGCCGAATCTTCTTCCGGAAAGCCGCAGGACATCGGCTCCTGAGTGTTAGCGTCGGCGATCCAACTGAGAAAGGAGGTGCGGACGATGACTCAATACGACACCGATCCGGACTTCTGGGCCGACGCCGACCGGCGCCCCAAGATCCGGCAGTCCGTTTGGTCCAGCTTCGTTCGTTTGCTAAAGCTGGCGGGCCTGGCGACCTAGCAGCCCAGGATTCCCCCTCCAACTTTCCGCCGGCGCCGGCCGAGGGCCGGCGCGTCCCCCACCGGTTCCGGCGTACAATATATGAACATCTATTCATATGTTGGAGGAACTTGTGGCCATCCAATCGGGGACTACCACAGATGACCTTGCCGAATCCGCCGGGACCGACCAGGCGGTGTCGATAAGGGAGGCTCAGAGGCTGGCGCAGATGTTCCAGCTGTTCGCCGACGCCACCCGCACCCGCATCCTCTACACGCTGCTGCAAGCCCGGGAAATGTGCGTCAACGACATCGCGTCATCCCTGGGGATTCCCGAGACCTCGGTGTCCCACGCACTTCGCCTGTTGCGCGTAGCGGGGGTGGTGAGAAACCGCCGGGACGGCCGGCTCGTGTACTACAGCCTGGACGACGAACACATCAGAATGCTTCTCTCGACCTCCCGCGAGCATCTGGCCCACCGGGTTCGATGAGTCGAAACAACGGCCGGCAGGCACCCGGCTCGGGTCCTCCTGAATTGCTTTCCCGCCCGCACTCCCAGCCCTCGCACCACCACGGTCACTCGCACGGTCACTCGGCCGATGTGGTTCGCAGCATTAACTTCAAGCGCCTCCTTGGAGCGTTCCTCGTCACCCTTACCTACCTTGTTGTCGAGGTGGTCTTCGGATTCCTCTCCAACTCCCTCGCCCTTCTGTCCGACGCGGGCCACATGGCCACCGACGTCCTGGGGCTCGGCATGGCGCTCGCAGCGATGCACCTCGCGGGACGGCCGCAACGCAACGCCGGCCGCACCTTCGGGCTGTACCGCCTGGAGATCCTGGCCGCCCTGGCGAACGGGATCCTGCTGTTCGGGGTAGCGGGGTACGTACTTTTCGAGGCGCTCCGACGCCTGGCGAACCCGCCGGAAGTAGCCAGCCTAACCATGCTTTTGGTGGGGATGGGAGGCCTTATCGCCAATCTCGTGGCGTTTGCGCTGCTGCGCGGAGGCGCAAAAGAAAGCTTGAACCTCAAGGCCGCTTATCTTGAAGTGGTGGCCGATGCCCTCGGATCGGTTGGGGTGATGGTCGCAGCGGTGGTTATGCAAGTCTGGGGCTGGCCGTACATCGATCCGATTGCGGCGGCAGCGATTGGATTGTTCATAATCCCCAGAACGTGGCGCTTGACTGCGCAGGCGCTGCGGATCCTGGTGCAGGCCGCGCCGCCACACCTGGATATGGACGAGCTGGCGAAAGCGCTGTTGGAACTGGAGGGCGTGGTGAACGTACACGATCTGCACTGCTGGACTCTAACCTCCCGGATGGAGGTCGCTTCCGCCCACCTGAAGGTATGTCCGGGCACCGACTCCGCCGTCATCCTCACCGCCGCCCGGTCCCTTCTGGCCGATCGCTTTTCACTCAGGCATGCGACGCTGCAGATCGAAGACGAGGCCGCCGACTGCGAGGACTGCTCATGGTGACCCGGGCGGCCGCGATTGCGTGCTGCTTGGTCCTTCTTGCTGCCTGCGCCACCGGAGACAGCCGGACCGAATCCTTCCCGCCGCCCGCTGCGGTCCAGGAACCGGAGGGGGTCCCTTCGCCGGATGAGGCCTTCTTCGAGTTCACCGCCGCGCGCCTGGGGGGCGGCAGTCAGGTCACCGGTGCCGAGCTGCAAGGCAAGGACGTGGCGCTGTGGTTTTGGGCCCCTTGGTGAATACCGTGCCGGCGCGATGCGCCGATAGTCGCGCAGGTTGCGCGAGATTACGGGGACAGGGTGACCTTCTTCACCTCGCCGGGCCAGGACAACCGGGCGGCGATGGAGCGAGCGGTCAAGGACTTCGGCTGGCCCGACTCGATGATTCATGCTGTGGACGAGGGAGGACGCCTGTGGAGGCACTTCGACGTGGT
>DATLGP010000342.1:0-3051 GCA_035540395.1 Actinomycetota bacterium | reverse complement strand
CGCCCGGCGGGGGATCGGGTGGCCGTGGGGATCGGTGGCGGGACGGCCGAGCTCGCGGTCCAGGGCTTCCACCTCCTCGCGGGACATGGAGTGCTCAATGATTTCGGCCTCCCGGTGCAGGGCATCCAGCGGAAGGCGCTCGACCTTGGACAGGTACTGCTCGGCCAGACGGTGGGCCCTCACCAGGTCCATTGCCTGGCTTGCGCCGGTGCCGGTAACGCGAAGGTCCCCGGTCGAGCCGGTCAGCAGGTCCCCCTTCACCAGCCGGCGCATACCCTCTGCCACCTCCTGGCTCTCCCGGCCGATGCGTTCGGCCACTGCGGAGGCGGAGGACGCTCCTCCCGCAACCTCGGTCTTGTAGACCTCCTTCAAGATGTCCTCGTCCAGCGTTCTCGCCATCATTCGACGGCGGCGCAGTGCTCGAACCGCCAGTCCCTGTTTGGGGGCGAAGAAGAACCCCACGGTGAACAGCAGGGAGGCGAAGATGACCATCGAAGGCCCGGAGGCAACATCCACGTAGTAGGAGCCGTAGAGCCCGCCGACCGCGGACAGCAGCCCGATGCCCGCCGCAATGAACATCATGTGGGCCAGCCGGTCGCTCAACAGGTACGCAGTGGCACCGGGGATGATCAGCATCGCGATCACCAGGATCAGCCCGACCGCCTGCAGTGCCGAGACGATGGTGGCGGAAAGCAGGGCAGTGAAGATGTACTGCAGACCCCGGACCGGCAGACCAATGGCCTGGGCCATGGTGGGGTCGAAGCTCCACAGGTGGAATTGTTTGAACAGAACGATCACGACCAGCAGCACCAGTCCGCCGCTCACCGAGGTGAGGATGAGATCGCTATTGCTCACGCCCAGGACGTTGCCGAACAGGACGTGGAACAGATCGATCCCGGGAGGGTCGACGATGCTGATGATCGCCAGCCCCAGCGCGAACGTAAAGGTGAGCAGAATCCCCATCGCAGTGTCCTGCTTGATGCGGCTGTTGCGCTCGATGTAGGTCACGCCGAGACCGGTCAGGATGCCGACGATCAACGCTCCCCAGAAGATGCCGACGTGCCGGCCGGCAATCCACCCGAGGGCGACACCCAGCAGCACGGCGTGGGAGATGGCATCCCCCAGCAGGGCGGAGCGCCGGACCACCAGCAGGCAGGACAGGGTGGCCGAGGTGATGCCGACGATGACCGCAACCATGAGGCCGGTGCGCATGAACCCGTAGCGGGTGAGCGGCTCGACGAAGATCTCGTAGGGGTTCATCATGCGATGCCCCGAAGCACCTCAGGCACTGCGCCGTAGGCGGCGGCGATGTTTTCCGCGGTGAACACCTCGGCGGTCGGCCCGTAAGCCACCACCCGCCGGGAGATGATCAGGAGCCGGTCATAGGCGCTGCTCACCGAGGCCAGGTCGTGGTTGATCACCATCAGGGTGGCCCCCTCGTCGCGCAGGGCCTTCATCTCCCTCCACAGAAGCTGCTCGGTGAGGGCGTCCACCCCGGCGAAGGGTTCGTCCAGCAGCAGCAGGCGGGCCTCTTGCGCCAGGGCCCGGGCAAGAAAAACCCGCTGCTGCTGGCCGCCGGACAGCTCGCCGATCTGGCGATCCGCCAGCTGGCTGAGTCCAACCCGCTCGATGGCGGCGGCGGCCAGGCGGCGGTCGTGCTTCGAGGTCCTCTTGAACCAACCCAGGTGGGCGTAGCGGCCCATCGTCACGACCTCGTGAACCAGAGCCGGATAGTCCCAGTCGATCTCGGACCGCTGGGGCAGGTAGGCGATCTGCCGGCGCACTTTGTCTATCGGACCTCCGTCGACCCTGACCTCGCCGGTGTCCCGTCGGATCAGGCCGATGACGGCCTTGACCAGGGTGGACTTGCCGGCGCCGTTCGGTCCGATCACCCCGATGATCTCCCCGGGGCCGCACTCGAAGCTGGCCGACCGAAGGACCGGAGTGCCGTCGTAGGAGACCGAGACGTCGCGAACCCAAAGCTTCATTCGGGGGTCCCTCCCAGGCCGGAGGCGATCGAGCGGGCGTTGGCCAGCATCATGCCGAGGTAGTCTTCGGCGCCGCTGCCCTCCGGACCCACCGAGTCTCCGTAGAGGGGAGTGCCGACCTCGACCCCGGCATCGGTGGCGATTCGCTCCATCAGCCGGGGGTTGATGGTGGTCTCTACGAAGACCGTGGGTACTCCCGAGGCACGGACGGCGTCGACGATCCTGCGGACCTCGTCGGCCGAAGGCTCCCTCTCGGTCGAGATCCCCCATATGGTGGCGATGACCTCGAACCCGTAGCGGCTGCCGAAGTAGCGGAAGGCGTCGTGGGTGGTGACCAGCTTGCGGTTGTCCTCGGGGATGGTCGCAACCAGCTCGCGGATCTCTTCGTCCAGCTGCGAGATCCTTTCCTTGTATGCCTGAGCGTTGGCCTGGAACTCTCCAGCCTGGTCGGGCAGAAGCTCTGACAGCCCCTCGGTGATGTTGTCGACGTATGCCATCGCCAGCTGCGGATCCATCCACATGTGGGGATCCGGGTCGCCGGCGTACTGGCCTTCGGTCTGGACCTGGGGGGTTACGCCGTCGGTGACGGTGATGACGGGCTGGTCGTCGACTCCGGTGTCGATGAGCTGGTCCAGCCAGCGCTCCAGGCCGGCGCCGTTGCGGAAGACTATGTCCGCTTCGGCAACCAGGCGGGCGTCCGACGGCTTGGCCTCGTAGACGTGGGGGTCGCCGCCGATGGGAACGATGCTGGTTATCTCCACCGCATCCCCCGCCACCGCCCCCACCATGTCGGCGATGATGCTGATGGTCACGGCCGCCCGGGGTCTGCCGTCATCGTCACCGGGCGCTGCGGCGCAACCGGCCAGCACGATTGAGGCAAGTGCTGCCGCCAGAACTGTTCGAAGCGTGGCATTGGATAGTTTGGTCATTTCTCCCCCTGCGATACGTAAACCTTGTTGGTGATCTGCCCGCCCAGCGCATGACGGCGCCGGCCGACCTTGATCCAGACCGGGCCGCCGAACGGGTCCTTTTTCTCAATGACAATCTCTGTGCCGGGCTGAAG
>DATLGP010000341.1:0-3232 GCA_035540395.1 Actinomycetota bacterium | reverse complement strand
GGACACCACCACCAGCTCGGTGACCCGGCTGACCGAGACCGTGCTCGGTGAGCGCGCCCAGGTGGCGCAGGTGGCCGACCGCTAATGGATCTCGACCTCGCAGCACTCCTTCCCGAGATCATCCTGGCCTTAACGGCCTTCAGTGTGCTGACGATCGACCTGTTCCTTCCCAAGGAGAAGCGGGGAATAGCGTTCGTGCTGGCGGTGGGAGGAGTGCTCGCCACACTCGCCGCGGTCATCAACCTCTACGGGTCGAACATCACGATCCTCGATGGGACCTTTGTGATCGACCGGTTCGCCGTGATCTTCAAGATCGTGTTCTGCGTGGCCGCGCTGATGATCTTCTGTGTCTCGCTGGCTTACCTGAAGGACGACGGCGAAGTTCCCCACGGTGAGTTCTTCACGATGATGCTTTTTGCCCTGCTGGGGATGCTGACCATCGCATCCAGCCGGGACCTCATCGCGATCTTCGTTGCGCTCGAGATGATCTCGATGCCCTCTTTCGTGCTGGCGGGCATCCGCAAGTCAGACATTCGTTCCAACGAGGCGGCGCTGAAGTTCTTCCTGTTCGGAGTGCTGTCGAGCGCGCTGATGCTGTTCGGGATGTCGCTCATCTACGGGCTCACCGGTGCGACCAACCTCGCCGACATCAGCGAGTCGCTGGCCGGGCAGACCGGGATCGAGGAGGTCTCGCTGGTGGCGATCCTGTTCCTGATCGTCGGCTTCGGTTTCAAGGTCTCGGCGTTCCCGTTCCAGTGGTGGGTGCCCGATACCTACGAAGGCGCTCCGATCCCGGTGGCCGCGTTCCTTTCGGTGGCTTCCAAGACCGCCGGGTTCGTAGGGCTGTTCCAGGTCATGTTCCTGGCTCTCGGCGGTTTGGCCGACACCTGGAGGCCGATGTTCGCCATCATTGGGGTGGTCACCATCACGTTCGGGAACCTGGTCGCCCTGCAGCAAAACCAGATCGTCCGGCTGCTGGCCTACTCGTCCATCGCCCAGGCGGGCTACATGCTGCTCCCGCTTGGGGTGGCGAGCGCGACCGACACCGACCTGAACACCAGAATCGTGTTCGCAGTGGTGACCTACCTGCTGGTCTACGCCTTCATGGAGACCGGCGCCTTCGCCTCGGCCAGCGCTTTTGGGCGCCGGGGAGGCGGGTACATGGTCGACGACTACGCCGGGATGTTCGCCAGGTCACCGGTTCTGGCCCTGTCGATGAGCGCCTTCCTTCTTTCGCTGGCCGGCATCATCCCGTTCGCCGGGTTCTGGGCCAAGCTGGTGGTCTTTCAGGCGCTGATTGCGGGGGAGGGGATCTGGCTGGCGGTGGCGATGGTCGTCAACACCGTCGTCGCGTTGTTCTTCTACGCAGCCGTGGTGAAGCGCATGTTCTTCGACAAGGCGGAGGTCATGACGCCCGTGAAGCTGCCCCGGGTCCTGGCGGGAACGATCGGCGTTGCCGCGCTGGTGATTGTCATCGGAGGGATACTTCCGGACTTCTTCGCCCGGCTGGCGCAGAACTCACACTTCTTCTAGCGTACCGGCGCCGGGTTCACCAAGGATCTTGCGGTACAGCCAGTAGGGCTGCTCGCCCCGCCGGGGCAGGCCCTGCTCCCGATGAAATCCCATCCGGGTGAAGAACGCCTGGGCGGATTCCAGGTAGCCGGGGACGACCGCCGCCAGGACCGGGGCGCTGTCGTGCCCCGCCCGCACAGCGCACGCCTCGACCAGCGATCCGGCCACCCCCCGGCGCCGGGCCGGTGGAGCCACCGCCAGCACGGCGATCGAAGCCCAGCCGTCGGGCAGTGCAGCGTAGGACGAGCCTGGGGGGCGGTAGGCGGCGGACCCCAAAAGGCCGTCTTCCGAGCGGACCACGTAATACGCTCCGGAGTCGACATCGGCGCCGACCGAGGTCAGCGCACGTACCAGCTCGGGCCACGCCTCGGGCCCCAGGTCCACCGCAAACTCGCGGTAGGCCCAGACGTTGAGGTGGGCGATGGCAATCGAATCGGCGGGGGAGGCGATCTCGGCCGGGGACTTTGCCGGCAAAGGAGCCCGGCGGTCGTGGGAAGTCACCCGAGCAGCCTACCGGTCGCTCACCAGCGCCGGAGCCTTAGTCGGTAAGGCTGTGCAGGACTGCCTTCTCCAACTCCTTGAGGGTGTGGCCGTCGGTAATCTTTCCACCTTCCTGGCCGCGAACGTAGAAGGAGTCGACCACCTTGCCTCCCATTGTCTGCACCTTTGCCGAGCGGATGTCCAGGTCCAGGTCGGCCAGGGCGCGGGTGATGCGGTAGAGGACGCCCACACCGTCGGCGGCATGAACCTCGATCACCGTTGCGTGTTGGGAGGAGTGGTTGTCGAACCTCACCGAGGCGGCTACCGGTTTGCGGGTGGTCGGTTTGCGTTTCCCGTAGGTGCGGGCCCGCTCCGCCACCCGGGCCTGAAGGGCCAATCCGCCCTCGAGGGCGAGCTTGAGGTCCTTGTGAACCCGGTCCCACGGCGTCACGTCGCGCCGGGGGTCGGCGACCTTGAACTGGGAGAGGGCACGGCCGTCGTCGCTTGAGTACGCATTGGCCGACAGGACGTCCAGGCCGTGAAGCGCCAGGACCCCGGCAACCCGGCTGAAGGTGCCGGGCCGGTCGCTTGCGTACACGGTCACCACGCCGTTGCCCGCCTCGATGGTGTGCCGGCCGTCCGCCAGCTTTTTGAGCTGCTCGTCGGTCGGGAAGGCGCCGTTGGTGAAGTTGCCGGCCGGGGTGCCCTGCAGCACCTTGTCCACCCGGCCGACCAGCTCGGTCACCAAGCTTGCCTTCCACGGGCTCCAGGCGGACGGCCCGGTGGCCAGGGAATCGGCTTCGGTCAGGGCCCAGAGCAAGTGCAGGCGCTCGCGGGTTTTTACGGTGCGGGCCACCATCTGCAGGGTTCCGGGGTCGTCGAGGTCCCGCCGGGTCGCCGCATCCGGCAACAGCAGGTGGTGCCTGACCAGCTCGCCGAAGGTGGCGACCTCGTCCGGGGAGAATCCCATACGGGCGGTCATCGTCTGGATCAGCTCCGCCCCCACCTTGCTGTGGTCGCCGGGGTAGCCCTTGCCGATGTCGTGCAGCAGCGCCACTATCGCCAGCAGGTCGACCCGCTCGACCCGGCCGGTCAGCGCCGAAGCCCGGGCCGTGGTTTCCAGCAGGTGACGGTCCACGGTGAACAGGTGGTAGGCGTTGTGCTGGGGGCGAGCCTGAAC
>DATLGP010000340.1:0-1992 GCA_035540395.1 Actinomycetota bacterium | reverse complement strand
GCCGCCGCAAGTTCCTGTTCCGGATGCTCGGGGCGGCGGCAGCGGCCATGGGACTGGCCCTGGTGTTCCCCATCCGGTCGTTGGGGCCGAGCCCGGGGACCTCCCTCTTGCGCACCTCCTGGGCAAGGGGAATCCGCATGGTCCGCGAGGACGGCCGGCTGGTACAGGCCTCCGACCTTGCCCAGGGCGGCGTGATCACCGTCTTCCCCGAAGGCCACACCGATCAGGCCGACTCCCAGACGCTGCTGATCCGGGTGGATCCCGCGACCATTCAAGCCCCCGAGGGGCGGGAGGACTGGACCGCCGACGGGCTCATCGCCTACTCGAAGATCTGCACCCATGCGGGATGCCCGGTGGGCCTTTACCGGGTGGCAACCCACGACCTGTTCTGTCCGTGCCATCAGTCGACTTTCGACGTCCTGGACGGCGCTAAGCCGATCGCCGGCCCGGCCACCCGCGCCCTGCCCCAACTGCCGATCGAGGTGGACGACGAGGGATACCTGGTGGCCAGAGACGATTTTTCAGAGCCGGTCGGTCCTTCGTTTTGGAACATGCCGACGTGATCGTCCGGAAATCGGTCCGCTGGCTGGACGAGCGTCTACGCATCACCGGGTTCTCGAAAAGCACCCTGAGGCGCATCTTCCCCGACCATTGGTCTTTCCTGTTGGGAGAGATTGCGCTGTACCTGTTTCTCATCCTCATCGGCACCGGCATCTTTTTGTCGTTCTTCTATTCGCCCTCCGCCCGGGAGGTCATCTACAGCGGCTCCTACGAGCCCCTGCAGGGGGTCCACATGTCCCAGGCGTACGAGTCGCTGCTGGACATCAGCTTCGAGGTGCGCTCAGGCCTGGTGATGCGCCAGATCCACCACTGGGCGGCGCTGTTGTTCATGGCTGTGTTGGTGGTACACATGCTGCGGGTTTTCTTCACAGGCGCCTTCCGCAAGCCCCGGGAGCTCAATTGGGTCATCGGGTTGACCCTGCTGACCCTCGGCCTGTTGGCGGGCTTCAGCGGCTACAGCCTTCCCGACGACCTGCTTTCGGGTACCGGTCTTCGGATCGGCTACTCGGTGGCGCTGTCGATACCGGTCATCGGCACCTGGCTGGCGTTCCTGGTGTTTGGGGGGGAGTTCCCCTTCGGCAACATCCTGGGGCGGCTCTACGTCATCCACATCCTGCTGATACCGGGGGCGATAGGCCTGCTGCTGGGGCTCCACCTAGCGATGGTCTGGCGCCAAAAGCACACCCAGTTCCCCGGGCCCCTGCGCACCGAGCAGAAAATTGTGGGGACCCGCATGTGGCCTACCTACGCGGTGAAAGCGGGGGCGTTGTTCTTCCTGACTGCAGCGACCGTGACCCTGCTCGCGGGCGTATTTCAGATAAATCCGGTATGGATCTACGGACCGTTCGACCCGGCCAGGGTCAGTGCCGGAGCGCAACCCGACTGGTACCTGGGCTGGTTGGAGGGGGCGCTGCGCCTGATGCCTCCCTGGGAGGTACGGGCGTTGGGTTACACGATTCCGAATCCGTTCTTCCCGGGCCTGCTGATCCCCGGACTCACCTTCAACATCCTCTACCTCTGGCCGTGGATCGAAGCCAAGGTGACCAAGGACAAACAGCCGCATAACCTGCTCAACCGGCCGCGCGACGTTCCGGTGAGGACGGCCCTGGGAGTCGCCGGGGTTGCCTTTTACACCGTTCTGTTCGTGGCGGGCGGCAACGATGTCATCGCCGGGCTGTTCCAGCTGCCTCTGGAATTGGTCACCCGAGGCCTGCAGATCATGTTGTTCGCCCTGCCGCTGGTGTCGGGAATCGTTACCTACCGAATTTGCAAGGAGCTCAAAGGGAGGGCCCCCAAGAGCGGCCACGAACACGGGCACATCATCGTGCGAACCCCCGACGGTGCCTACGAAACGGTGGAGCCGGACCAGGCTTAGGCTCGGGAGGTAACCCGGCCTCGTTTAGGCGGGGTAGCCGGCCAGGCCTAAAGCAG
>DATLGP010000339.1:0-1661 GCA_035540395.1 Actinomycetota bacterium | reverse complement strand
CTGGTTCCGGGCGGCACCCGGCGCAACGAGGATTATTTCGGACCCTTTGTAGACTTCGATGCGGACATAGACCCGATGGTGCGGATCATCATGTTCGACGCTCAGACCTCCGGAGGTTTGTTGATAGTTGTGGAGCGGTCCAAACAGGAGGCAATGGTGAAAGCGCTGCGCAAGCATGGGTCCCCGGCGACGGCGGTGATCGGCCGTATTGCCGACGGCGAGGCCGGCACCGTCCGGGTGGCGGGCCGCAAGTGAAGCTCACCATCCCCCGCGACATCTACGACGGCATGATCGAGCACTGCCGAAACGACTACCCGAACGAGGCGTGCGGGTTCCTCGGCGGCACCGACGGGGAGGCGAAGGTCCTCTACCCGCTGCCGAACGCGGCGGCGTCGCCGATCTACTACCGGCCGGGGGACAAGGAGATGATCGCCGCGATCAACGACATCGACGAGCGCGACATGGAGCTGGTGTCGATCTTCCACTCCCACGTGGCCAGCCCGCCCAACCCGTCGCCCACCGACAAGCGGGAGGCGCACTACCCGGATGCGGTCTACGTGATCGTCTCGTTGATGGATATGGACAACCCGCTGACCAAGGGGTGGCTGATCAAAAAGGCGGACTGGCGGGACGAGACCGGCGAGGTAATAGAAGTGGACCTGGTGATATCGTGAGCCCATGTCGGTAAAGGTGAACATCCCCGCGGTGCTGCGTAGCGCGGTAGGGGGATCGAAGTCGGTAGAGGGCGAGTCGGGACAGCTGCGCGACCTTCTGAGCGGGATCGGCGAGCAGTACCCGGCGCTCAAGGAGCAGGTGTTCGGCCCCGACGGCGGTCTGCACAAGTTCGTCAACGTCTACATCAACGACGAGGACGTGCGGTACCTGGAAGGTCTCGACACCAAGGTGGCCGACGGGGACACGGTGGCGATCCTGCCGGCCGTGGCGGGCGGCAGTCGCCGGGCTTAAAGAGCCGGCTCCCATGCTCCTGGAAAACATGATCGACCTGGTGGGGAACACCCCGCTGGTGGGCATCCAGAGCTTTTCTCCCAACCCCAACGTACGGATCTGGGCCAAGCTGGAAGGGCAGAACCCCACCGGCTCGGTCAAGGACCGGGTGGCGCTGGCGATGATCGAAAAGGCCGAGTCCCAGGGCATGCTCACCCCGGACAAGATCCTCCTCGAGCCGACCTCGGGCAACACCGGGATCTCGCTGGCGTTCCTGGCAAAGCAGAAGGGTTACCGCCTGGTCTGCGTGATGCCGGAGACGGCGTCCAAGGAGCGGGCCCAAATGATCAAGATGTTCGGCGGCGAGATCGTCTTCTCCAAGGGGGTCGAAGGCTCGAACGGCGCCATCCGCCTTGCCAAGCAGATGGTGGAGGCGGACTCCAAGTACCTGATGCTCTACCAGTACGGCAACGACGCCAACCCCGGCGCCCACTACGACACCACGGGGCCCGAGATCCTGAAGGATCTGCCCGGCATCACCCACTTCATCGCCGGCCTGGGAACCGGCGGCACCCTGACCGGGGTGGGCAAGTTCTTCCGGGACCACAAGCCCGACGTGCGCATCATTGCAGCCGAGCCGGAGCAGGGGGACCTGGTCTACGGCCTGCGCTCGCTGGACGACGGGTTCATCCCGCCGGTGCTCGACGAGTCGGTCC
>DATLGP010000338.1:0-5850 GCA_035540395.1 Actinomycetota bacterium | reverse complement strand
GCCACCCGGTGCTCGCCCACGGTGAACTCACGCTTGTCGATGTCGATCTTCAGCGACTCGGCGCCGCACACGCAGGGCTTGCCGGCCCCCCGGGCAACGACGGCGGCGTGGGAGGTCTTGCCCCCGCGGGAGGTCAGGATTCCCTGGGCGGCGTACATGCCGCCGACGTCCTCCGGCTCGGTCATCGGCCGGACCAGGATGACCTTCTCGCCGGCCTCGGCCATGCGGACGGCTTCCTTGGCGTCGAAAACCGCCTTCCCGACTGCCGCGCCCGGCGAGGCGTTCAGGCCCTTGGCGACGATCGTGATGTCGGCCGAGGGGTCGAACTGCGGGTGCAGAAGCTGGTCCAGCGACGCCGGGTCGACCCGCAGGACGGCCTCCTGCTCGGAAATCTTGCCCTCGGACACCAGGTCGACGGCGATCTTGACCGCCGCGCCGGCGGTGCGCTTGCCGATGCGGGTCTGCAGCATCCACAGCTTGCCCTTCTCGACCGTGAACTCGATGTCGCACATGTCCCGGTAGTGGTCTTCCAGCTGGGCCATGATGCCGGTCAGCTTGTCGTAGCTTGCCCGGTCGGACTCTTTCAGAGCGTCCAGATGCAGCGGCGTACGGGCGCCGGAGACGACGTCCTCGCCCTGGGCGTTGGGCAGGTACTCGGCCAGGTAGGACTTGGCGCCACTTCCGGCGTCACGGGTAAAGGCAACCCCGGTCCCGGAGTCCTCTCCCAGGTTGCCGAAGACGATGGTCTGGATGTTCACCCCGGTGCCCAGCGAGTCGGAGATCCTGTTCTGGCGGCGGTAGATCTTGGCCCGCTCGCCGCTCCACGACTTGAATACCGCCTCGATGGCCAGCTTCAACTGCTCCATCGGCGTGTCGGGAAAGCCTTTGCCGGTCTGGTCCTGGACCACCTGCTTGAAGCGCTCGGTCAGCTCCTTCAGATCTCCGGCCCCCAGGTCGGTGTCCTCGGTCACGCCGGTCTCTTCCTTCAGCCGCTCGATCTCGTGCTCAAACTCCTCGCCGGGCACGCCCATGACGATCTTGCCGAACATCTGGATGAAGCGGCGGTAGGCGTCGTAGGCAAACCGCTCGTTGCCGGACTGGGCGGTCAGGCCCTTCAGGGACTCGTCATTCATGCCCAGGTTGAGGACGGTGTCCATCATTCCCGGCATGGAGAACTTGGCGCCGGAGCGCACGGAGACCAGCAGCGGGTTGGACGGATCGCCGAGCTTTTTGCCCATCTTGGATTCGAGCTTGGCGACGTGCTCCGCCACCTCGTCCATCAGGCCATCGGGGAACTGACCGGTCTCCATGTAGATCCGGCAGGCCTCGGTGGTGACGGTGAACCCGGGGGGCACGGGCAGTCCCAGGTTGGTCATCTCGGAAAGGTTGGCGCCTTTGCCGCCCAGCAGGTCCTTTTTGTCCCGGTCGCCCTCTTCGAAGTCGTAAACGTACCGCGTTGCGGCTGTGGTTCCCGGCGTCACGACGACTTCAGGTCGATGCTCAGGGGTGGAGCGTCGGGGTTCAGGGTGTACTCCAGCGTCTCCCTTTCGGTTCCGGGGGCAAACGCCACCACGGTCCACTGTCCCGCGGGCAGGTTGAACCCGAACCGGCCGTCGCCGTCGGTCCTGGCCTCCCAGACAAAATCGCCGGACGGGCCATTGATACGGATGTAGGCACCCTCGGTGGGGGCGCCGTCCACGGTGACCTCGCCGGTCAGGCGGAGGGTCACCAGCTAAGCCTCGGACGCAGCCAGCCGGTCAGCCCGTCAATGGAGATACGCTCCTGCTGCATTGAATCACGGTCCCTGATGGTCACGGCGTTGTCCTCCAATGAGTCAAAGTCGACGGTCACGGCGTAGGGCGTTCCGATCTCATCGTGACGTCGATAGCGTTTTCCGATCGAACCGGCATCATCGTAATCGATTCGGTAGTCGGCGCGGAGAGTCTGTGCCACCTGCTTGGCCAGGGGCACCAGCTTTTCGTGCTTGGACAGCGGAAGCACCGCCACCTTGATGGGAGCCAGCTGCTTGTGCAGGCGAAGTACGGTGCGCTTGTCGACCCCGCCCTTCGCATTGGGCGCCTCCTCCTCCCGGTAGGCATCGATCAGGAAGGCCAGCAGCGCCCTGGTGGCGCCGGCAGCCGGCTCGATGACGTAAGGCACGTAGCGCTCGCTGGTCTCGGCATCGAAGTAGGACAGGTCTTCGCCGGAGAACTTGGCGTGCTGGGTAAGGTCGAAATTGCCCCGGTTGGCAATCCCCTCCAGCTCCCCCCATCCCCACGGGTACTTGTACTCGATGTCCACGGTGCGCTTGGAGTAGTGCGACAACTCGTCGGGTTCGTGCTCGCGCAGGCGAAGGTTCTCCTCCGTCATACCGAGATCCAGATACCACCGGTACCGGTCGTCGATCCAGGTCTGGTGGTGCTCTTCGTCGGTCCCCGGCTTCACGAAGTACTCCATCTCCATCTGCTCGAACTCGCGGGTGCGGAAGATGAAGTTGCCGGGGGTGATCTCGTTGCGGAACGACTTGCCGGTCTGGGCGATGCCGAACGGGAGCTTGCGGCGCATCGACGCCTGGACCTGCATGAAGTTGACGAAGATGCCCTGGGCGGTCTCGGGACGCAGCCACACGACGTTCTTTTCGTCCTCGATCGGGCCGATGTGGGTTTTGAACATCAGGTTGAAGTTGCGGGGGTCCCCGAGCTCGTCGCTGCCGCAGTTCGGGCACTTGTCGCCGATCTGGTCGGCCCGGTGACGGGTGTTGCACTTCGCGCACTCCACCAGCGGGTCGGTAAAGACCTCCAGGTGACCCGATGCCTCCCAGGTCGTCGGGTTGAGAATCACCGAGGAATCCAGGCCCACGATGTCCTCGCGCAGCTGCACCATCGAGCGCCACCAGGCGCGCTTGATGTTCTCTTTCAGCTCCACGCCGAGGGGTCCGTAGTCCCAGCCGGAGCGCAGGCCTCCGTAGATCTCACCGGACTGAAAAACGATGCCTCTGCGCTTGGAGAGGTCGACGATTGTTTCCAAAGAAGGGGTGCTCATTGAACTCCATGCTACACATCGAAACGCCGGACCGGTGAAATGGCAGGCCTGCGGCCGTCCTGTGGTCAGACGGGCCGGCTGCCGTTCAACTGGTCAAGACCGGCCTCGAACTGCTTCAAAAGTGCCTCGGAAAACAGGACCACCGTCGCTCGCTCCACCGACGCGGCGTCCTTCAGGCCGCCGGCGAGCGCCTCCAGGATCACCGGGGCGGCGGCTTCCACCGGGTAGCCGTAGATGCCGGTGGAGATTGCGGGAAATGTGACCGTCCTGGCCCCCAGCTCGTCGGCAATGTGAAGCGAGCTGCGGCAGGCGGACCACAGCAAATCGGACTCGCCGAACTGCCCGCCCCTCCAGCGGGGCCCGACCGCGTGGATGACCCACTGCGCCGGCAGGTCCCCGGCGATGGTCACCACCGCGCTGCCGGTTTCACAACGACGGCGCTTTCCGTACCGGCGCTCGAGGTCCTGCATGATCACCGGACCGCCGGTCAGATGGATGGCGCCGTCGACACCCCCGCCCCCCGACAACGACTCATTGGCGGCGTTGACTATCGCGTCGGCAGCCACGGCCGTGAGGTCGCCCTGCATCAGGGCGAGCGTTCTGGTTCCGATCGACAGCTCCCTGCTCACCCGGCCAGATTACCGACCGGCCGGCCGGGCGGTCCACCGCCGCCGCTCCTGCGGGGCGGGAGCCCCAACCAAGTAGTCTTTAGCCGGATGTACGCACCGGTGACCTCGAGGGCCACATGACCGGCTGGAAGCTCTCCTCTATTTTGCTTCTGGTCGCCGCAAATGCCTTTTTCGTGGCTGCGGAGTTCGGGCTGGTGGCCGTCCGTCGGACACGCATCGAGGAGCTGGTGGCCCAGGGAACCCGGCGCGCTTCCGTCACCCTGAAAGTCCTCGGCGAGATCAACCTCATGCTGTCGGGCTGCCAGCTGGGAATCACCTTTGCCAGCCTTGGCCTGGGGGCGGTGGGAGAGCCGGTGTTGGCCCAGCTGATCTCTTCGGGCTTCGACAACCTTCCGGATCCGCTGGCCACGTTCGCAACGCATGCCGTGGCCACCGCGATCGCATTTACCTTCATCACGTTCCTGCACGTGGTGCTGGGAGAGCTGGTTCCCAAGACCCTGGCGCTGGCCAAACCGGAGGAGATCGCCTTGTGGGTCAGCGCGCCCATGCGTTGGTTCACCTTCGTTTTCCGTCCGCTGATCTGGTTCTTCAACGAAGCGGCCAACTTCTTGCTCCGGCGCTCGGGAATTGAGGTCAGGCCGGAGTTGGTGGAGGTCCACACTCCCGACGAGATCGCGATCATCGTGGAGGAGGCCCGGCTGGGCGGAACGATCCTGTCGGCACAGAGCCGCATTTTGGCCCGCACGCTGGAGTTTCCCGAAAAGCGGGCGGTGGAGGCAATGGTGCCCCGGGTCGCCTGCGTGGCCGTCCCGGTAAACGCCACGCTGGACGACCTGCTCGACCAGTCTGAGGTGACCGGCTACTCCCGGTTCCCGGTTTGGCGGGAAAGACCCGACGAGTTCGTCGGCGTAGTTCACATCAAGGACATGCTGAAACAGCTCCGCAAGGATCCCCGGATCACGGTCAGAGACGCCATGCGGGATGCCCTCGTGGTTCCCGAATCGCTGCCGCTGGACAGGGTTTTGGTGCGGATGCGCCGGGAGCGCAACCACATGGCGATCGTGCTCGACGAGTTCGGCTCCACGGCCGGAATCCTCACCCTCGAAGACATCATCGAGGAGCTGCTGGGTGAGATCCGCGACGAGTACGACATCCGGGAGAAGGACATTCGCCAGATTGAAGGGGGTTGGCGCATCCCGGGGCGGTTGCGTCCCGACGAGCTGCACGAAGCCACCGGACTGCAACTCCCCGAGGGCGACTACGAAACGGTGGCCGGGTTCATCCTCCAGCGGCTCGGCCGGCTGGCCAAACGGGGCGACGAGATCACCTACCAGGGGTGGCGCATACGGGTGGCGAACGTCAGCCGGCGCCGAATCATGTCGATAGACATAGTGCCGATCCCACCCCCGCCGGGTGAAAGCGGCTCGGGAGCTGAGGCTGGCAATTGAAAGCTGCACTGCTGCCGGCCTGGTCACCGGCCTCTTCGGTGGGTCCGGTAGGCGTCGGAATTCGGCTTACGCCGAGGACCCGGGCCCACGACGGTCGATCCCCACCTACGGGGCCCTCCAACGCCGGCTGCTAGAAGCGGGCCATGGCCTCCGCGGCAGCCGCCGACTTCAGGCGCCGCTCCAGGTGATATTCGGTGTAGAAGCGGGCCAGCCGGCCGGCGGTGACCGCGGTTTCGGCGGAGGGTGGCCCCAGGCTGGAAGCCGGGGCCAGGGTGGAGGCCGGCGCCGCCACCAGGTCGCTCATTAGTTCCAGGACTGCGGTACCCACCTCCTCGGCATCGAAGCTGCGGCAACCGGGGCATACCGCCCCTCCCTGTCCGGGCGAGAACCAGGATGCCGGCCGGCCGCACTCGGCGCAGCGATCCATGGACGGGGCAAATCCCGCGATAGAGGATAGTTGGAGCAGGAACCCGGCCAGCACCAGCGGCGAGTCGTCTCGGGACAGCCGGTGCAGGGACTCCACCAGGAGATTAAGCACCCGCGACGAAGCCTCCGACTCCTGGGTGACCCGGTCGCAAGCCTCGAGCATTACCGCCCCCAACGACAGCAGGTCCAGATCCTCTTTGACCCGGCGGAATGGCTCCAGCACCTCGGCCTGGGTGACGGTGTGCAGGTCCGACTTGCCCTTCCACAGGACCAGCGACACATAGCAGAAGGGTTCCAGGCGTCCG
>DATLGP010000337.1:0-2057 GCA_035540395.1 Actinomycetota bacterium | reverse complement strand
CTGGTTTGCCGCCTATGCGCCGGCCAGGGACCCGCAGTATGTGGTGGCCGTGATGCTCGAGGAGGGCGGCCACGGCGGCGAGACGGCGGCTCCCATCGCCCGGAGGATCTTCGAGGGCATCTTCGACCTCGAGCAGGCGGAGATCACACCGCAGGATCGGGTGGATTGACGCTATGACCGATTTTGCGGAGTTCGGGAGCCGGCACTATGCCAGCCGCGACCGGACGTCCATGTCCTCGAAAGCACCCATTCGCCACGTCGACGGATGGCTGATCCTTGCGGTCATGGGGCTGACGACTGTCGGCTGCATTGCAATCCGGTCCGCTTCCGCCGCGATCCTCAACGTCCAGGGCCTGGACCCGGACTACTACTTGAAGCGCCAGCTGGTGTTCTTCTCTCTGGCTACCATCGTGTTCGGCGTCACGCTGCTCGTGGACTACCGTCAGTTGCAGCCCTACACCCCGTTTTTCTACGCCGGGGCGGTGTTGCTCCTGCTGGTGGTGCTCACGCCCTTGGGCGAGACGGTAAAGGGTGCTCAGCGGTGGATAGGCATCGGCGTGTTTCAGCTACAGCCCGCCGAGGTCATGAAGTTGGGTTACATCCTGTTCCTGGCGGCGGTGTTGTCGCGGGAGCGCACGCAGGACGGACCGATCTCGGGAGCGACCCCGGTGATCCAGGCGTTGCTGCTCGCGGCCGTCCCGGCGCTGCTGATCTACCTGCAGCCCGACCTCGGATCGTCTCTGGTGGTGGTTGCGGTCGCCTTTGCGGTGCTGCTGGTTGCCGGGGTGCAGGTGCGGTGGCTGGTGCTGGTAGTGGTGGCGGGTATCGCGATCGGCGGGCTTGCCCTCAAGCTTGACGTGTTGCACCAGTATCAGATCGATCGGTTGACGGCTTTCATGGACTCGGATTCCGACCCGCAACGAAGCGGGTTCAACCTGGAACAGTCCAAGATCGCCATAGGTTCGGGTGGGTTCGGTGGCAAAGGTTGGGGCCAGGGGACCCAGACAAACCTGGCCTACGTGCCGGAACAGCGAACCGACTTCATCTTCACTGCCATCGGCGAGGAGCAGGGGTTCGTCGGCGGCCTTTTCATCTTGTCCCTTTTCAGCGTCGTCCTGTGGAGGTGCATTAGGACGGCTATGCTTTCGAAAGATCTTTTTGGTGCACTCGTGGCCGGCGGCGTTGCGGCCATGCTCGGTTTCCAGTTGTTCGTAAATATCGGCATGACGATCGGCATAATGCCCATCACGGGCATTCCTCTGCCGTTCGTGTCATATGGGGGCACGTCACTGGTCACCAGCTTTGCTGGTGTCGGACTGGTGATGAACATCCATATGCGCCGATTCGTTTAGATCGGAGAGGAATTGAATGACCAACCCGCAGAGGCGGTAGAGACCACGCCGCCGGCTGCCAGCGCGAAGGCGCCGCGCAAGCGGCGGACCACGCCGAAGGGCGATGTCGCCAGGCAGACACCCGAATCACCTGATTCGGCCGATTCGGCCGAATCATCCGCACCACCCCAGGCGAAAACGAGATCGTCCCGGACCAGGCAAGCCAAGGCGGCCGCCACCGAGGACGGCCCGTCCGATGCCGGCGCCGGCTCGCCCGATGCCGGTTCCGCAGAGGAAACCAAGCCCCGGGCGACCCGGACCAGGACTCGCAAGCCCAAGGCAGCCGATGCGGATGCCGGTACCGCCTCGGACAAGGGCGATGCCCAGGCAGCCGAATCTGCGGCGCCCCCGGCCACGGAGGGCCAACGACCCACCGTTCCGTTCAGCGAGCGCAGATCCCGGACTCCTCGCAGCCGCAAGGCGTCCTCTGCTTCCGAAGGCGGCGAGGCTGCGCCCGCCGCCGCGTCCGGCCTGCCTTCTTCCGCCGATGCGCCGTCCGAGTCCCCGCCGGCGGCGGATTCGGGTTCGGGCTCCCCGGCCGATTCTTCCGAGGACTCGGCTGCGCCGAGCCGGACGACAAGGCCTCGCCGGCGCAGAAGCCGCTCGGGCGGCGGCTCGGGCTCGGGCCCGGGGGAGGCCGCTTCCGAGGCCGCACCTGCTGCAGAC
>DATLGP010000336.1:0-3154 GCA_035540395.1 Actinomycetota bacterium | reverse complement strand
GGGCCGATGTGAACGTCGTCGGGCTGCAGTTCCCGGGCTAGCTGGGACTGCACCGACTGGGTTTTGGACTTCTTCTTGGACACCAGGCGCTCGCGCTCGAGCATGTTCATGAAGTCCATGTTGCCGCCGAAGTTGAGCTGGTAGGTGTGGTCGAGCTTCACCCCGCGGTCCTCGAACAGCCGTGCCAAAACCCGGTGGATGATAGTTGCCCCGACCTGGCTCTTGATGTCGTCGCCGATGATCGGCACGCCGGCGTTCGTGAACCGTTTTGCCCATTCCGGGTCCGACGCCAGGAACACCGGCATGCAGTTGACGAAGCCCACCCCGGCCTCCAGGGCAGCCTCGGCGTAGAACCGTGCCGCCTTCTCGCTGCCCACCGGCAAATAGTTGACCAGCACCTGGGTTCCCGATTCCCGCAGGACCTTCACCACGTCCACCGGCTCTTCCGGGGACTCGGTGATCTTCTCGCTGTAGTAGTGGCCGAGGCCGTCCAGGGTGGGGCCCCGGGATACGGTCACGTCCAGGTTGGGGACGTCGGCGAACTTGATGGTGTTGTTAGGTTCGGTGAACAGCGCCTTGGAAAGATCCGCCCCTACCTTCAGGGCGTCGACGTCGAAGGCGCAGGCGAACTCCACATCGGACACGTGGTACCCACCGACGTGCAGGTGCATCAGCCCGGGAAGATCGTCTGCCTCGGTGGCGTTCCGGTAGAACTCGATTCCCTGGACCAGTGCTGAGGCGCAGTTGCCCGCCCCAACGATCCCGACTCGGATCTTGCTTGTCATCAATTACTCCTTAAGAAAACACATGGTTAAGAGGCGGGCTTCCCCTTGAGGTTGGTGCTCTGGTTGAGCTTTTCTTCGGCAATCAGGTGGTCGATCCACTCGATGTCCGCCCGGGTGGTGTCCACCCGGTGCTCCATGAGGCGGTAGGTGTAGTCGTCGATCTTCTCCTTGTACGACCTGAGCTTCTCTTTCAGGTCGGCGGCCATCTCCAGCAGGTACGCCCTGCGGCGTTCCAACAGATCGACTCGATCGGTGGTGTTCATGTAACGGAAGAAGGCGAATCTGACGCCGAACCGGGCGTCGTCGACAATCGGGGTGCGTTCACAGAGTCTCTGGGTGAACAGTTCCTCACCGGCGGGAGTGATCCGGTAGATGTTCTTCCGCCGGGTCACTTCCTCTTTGGGGTAGTAGCGCTCAACCATGCCGTTTTTCTCCAACCGGCGAACAGAGGGGTAGAGGCTTCCGTAGGAGGCTTGCCAGAATTGACCGAGCTGGGCGGTCAGCTCTTTCTTGAGCTCGTACCCGTGCATCGCTCGATCTTTCAAGAGACCGAGTATTGCCATCTCAATCATTGACGTATCACCTCGATATATCGGTTCGATATATCTAACCGCTATATCGGAGGGGTGTCAATCATGCTGGGGCCGAGCCCGAGGGAGCATTCTCCCAGGGCTCGCGTACAATGGCTGTCCAATGCAGGGCTTTGTCGATTACACCATCGCCAGACGGTCGGTGCTCGAAGGCTTTCGCCGGGGCTCCCTGGACCGCATGGACATCTGCGATGCCCACCCCGAGCTCATCCGGGTGGCTCGCAATATCGGTCTGGACATCGAGCGGCCGTGTCCGGTCTGCGGCTCCGGATCTCTTAAACAGGTCCGCTTCGTCTACGGCGAGCAGTTGGGCCACCTGTCAGGCCGTGCGGTATACCCGAAGGACTGGGAGCTGGAGCTAAACGAGAAGTTCGAGGAGTTCCGGTGCTACGCGGTGGAGGTGTGTGTCGACTGTCAGTGGAACCATCTAGCTGCCTGCTATCTGATGGGTCGCCGGTTCAAGGTAAAGCCCCGGCGCCGGACGGCCCGCAAGGCCACCTCGAGGGAATAGCGCCACCTCCCCCCTAACTCGACGGGACGCCGTCCCAGTGCACTAAAGTACCGCCCATCGGATTCTTACTGGCTCCCGTCGCAACGCTACTGCTCCTGCTGGTTTCGGCCGCCTCGTCGCCGGAATGGCCCAATCGTGAGCAGCTATTGATGCATGTCCGGAACAAGGCGTCCTTCGACACGCCCCAGGGCCGCGGGATCTTTGCGTTGATCCCCTTCGGCATCTTTGCCGGCATTCCGGCCGCCCTCGGGTTGATCCCGGCCAACATCATGGTCCTGTTGGGGGCGCTGGTTGCCTGCATGGTTGCCCGCGCCTACCTCTCCCGGGACGAGTTCGGGGACACCGGCGGCTGGACCCCGGCGCACGGCTGGTTCCTGGCGCTGGCGTGGAGCATCCTCGCCGTGCCGCTGCACGTGAACAGCATGAACCTGATCGACGCCCTGGCAGCCCAAACGGCTCTCGGCCCGTCCACTTTGTTCTTCGGACCGGCCGCCTCTGCCGCAATGTGGGTTGCCCTGCTGGCCGGTCTGGCGGCGGCGGCCGGCTGGTCGCAGGGCCAGCGCAAGCTGGCCCGCCCCCCGAGCCCCGCCAACGACGCAATAGACTCGGTTGCCCGCTGGGGCGAGAGCGCTTTGGCGGCGACTGCGGTCGCCGCAGTCATCTGGGGGCCGTCGCTGGGGGCACTGGTCGCCGGCCCCATCGACGTCAGGACGGTGACTGCCGCTAGCATCTCGTTCGTGGTCACGATGGTTGCGGTGGCGGCGGTCTCGTTTTGCCGGCGCTTCGTCGGCCACCCCTCACAGTGGGCATTTGCCGCCGGCGCCGGCGGTCTGGCCATGACGGCAATGATGGTGGCCGCCTTTGTTCGGTAGCCTCGGGGTGCAGCCTCGATGATGCTGCTGCTGTTGTTTCCTCTGGCCGCAGCAGTCACCTTCGGCGCCCTGTCCTGGGCCGACCTGAGGCGCTATCTGCCTTTTTGGGCCCCCGCGATTGCCATCTGGGCATTTTCGATCGGCAGGGAACCGTCGGTGGTGTTCCTCGTGCTCTTCCTGGCGCCGACCATCATCATGGGGGTAGCCGCTGCCCGCCACCGCCTGGAAGCCGCGCCGTTTCTTTTGATGGCTCTGTCCGACATAGCCCTGGCAATCGCCCTTTCGCTCTACCAGAGCAAGACGGCCCTGTGGTCGCTGCCCGAGGTGGGCGGTTGGGGCTCGGGCGCCGGTCTTGCCGCGGCCGCGGCGATCATCCGGCTGGGTTCGGCGGCCAAC
>DATLGP010000335.1:0-2826 GCA_035540395.1 Actinomycetota bacterium | reverse complement strand
ATGTCTGAGTCGATGCCCCGGGCCGCTCCGGTCTACCTCTTAGCGCGAGATGCTGCAGCCTCGGAGTCCCAGATAGCCACGCTGCTGAGGAGTTGGCGGGACGACCAGCTTGCGGGCCTCGAGTCGCTCGCCCGGACGCTGAACGCCGAGGGGCTGTTACGGCCGGGACTGACGCCGGAGGCGGCTCGTGATCTGCTGTGGACCATCAACTCCACCGAGGTCTACGAACTGCTGGTGCTCGAGCGCGGCTGGACCCCCGAGGGCTACCGGGGGTACTTGGCGGACTCCATGATCGCGGCGCTGCTGACCCCAGGCGAACCGGGCAGGCCCTGACCCCCGCCACCCCTGCTCACCACGTAGCTACGACTAGACCCAGGGGACCCAGGGAGTGATCCCGTCGTCGGAAAAGGAGTGTTCAACACTCTTACCGCCCCCTAGCTGTTGCGGAACACGACAGACTAGGAACCCTCTATGACCTCGACGATCCGGTCCGCCACCAGACCGTGGGCCTCCCGGTGTACCGCCTCGGCGGCCTCGGCGCTCGGGGCCTCTGCCAGGCAGAACACCTTGCCCGCCTCCTCGGAGAACCAGTACTTCAGGTACTTGACCCCGTGCGCCGCCTGCACCTTTACGTCGGCTTCGTGGGCGCCGATCACGTCCTTCAGGGTTACGCCCTCGGGCACGGTCTCGTGGATGTCCATGAACAGCGGCATTTGGTACCTCCCTTGCGTCCCGGGCCCTTCCCGGTCGACCCCAGTTCTACCGGCCGTGCGTTTGCGCCGGCGTTTGCGGTCAAGAAAACTTTTTGCAGGCGCTCCACCAGGTCGGTCAGGAGGCGTACTACTCCGGACGCGCAACCGCCGACCCTCGTGTGACGGGCCGGCGGCTGCTGCAAACAGATATCTCTAGCCGACTCCCAGCTTCTCCGCAGCCATCCGGGTGCCCTCTACCCGGTTGGTGATCTTCTGGAAGGCGACGTCCCGAGCGTAGTCCGGAGATCCATGCTGGGGCTTCTCGTCGATGGAGAACGGCGAGAACCCGCAATCGTCGGTCGAGCCGATTCGCTCCTTGGGAATGTGGTTGCCCAGCTCCACCAGCAGGTCACAAACCTCCTGGGGACTCTCCACCCGAGGGTTCAGGCCGTTGATTACGCCCAGGTACACCATCTGGGGTACGCCGTTGGCGTCGTCTCGGCTGTACTTGCCGATCGCCTCGTAGACCGGAGCCTTCTCCCGCTCACTCTTGAACTGCATGAGAAAGTAACCGGCGTTGAGCTTGAACAGCTCGCTCAGCAGGTTCTCGTAGGGAACATCCTGGCTGTGCACCGAGTCCCGATCCCCGCCGGGGCAGACGTGGATTCCGATGTTTACCCGCTCCTCAGGGCCGAAGCGATCGAGCACCCGGTTGTTCAGCTCGATGAAGTGCGGCAGCATCCCCATACCGGTCCAAGGGTTGCGCGGGTCGGCGCGGGAGGCCAGCCGGCCTTCGGTGAAGTCGATGGAGACCCGCTTGGCGCCGGCCTCGAATGCCCGGCGAACGTCCTTTTCGCACTCGTCCACCAGGTCGGCCTCGAACTCCTCCTGGGTGTAACCATCGACCGGGACGTCCAGCGGGTAAAGCAGTGCCAGCATCGACGGCGCAATAACCGCCTGCTTCATCGGCTTGGTTGCGTAGCCGATGGACTTGGCCAGGGTGTCACCGGCGTAAAAGTTGTACTTGAACGGGCGGCCCACCAGCTTGGGAAGCTGCCGGTAGTGGCCGTCGGCGAAGATGGCGAAGTAGTTGCCGCCCGGGCCCAGGTTGGGAGCCAGGCCGGTCCCGGCCAGGGTGTCGGCCAACGGGTAGGTGGCGAAGCTGGACCAGCGCTGCTCCCCGTCGGAGATGATGGGCGAACCGGTAGCCTCGAACCGCTCAATCGATTCCCGGGCGGCTGCATCCTGTTCGGCTTCCAGCTGTTCTTTGCTTATCTCACCCTTGTCGTAGGCGGCAAAGGCTGACTGCAGCTTGTTCGGCCTGGGCAACGAGCCCACCGGCTCGGTCGGAATACCTGTGTCCGCACGCGGATCGAAATCAGTCAAAAGGTGTCCCCTCCCTGGTTCACTGTTACCGGATGGTACGGCTCTCGCAGCGGGGCGCCTCCGGGCTCCTCCACCTCGCTGCTTACGCTACGGTAACGTCGCGCGTTGGTCAAAATTACCGGTTGGTCGTTGGCGTCCGCGTTCGCCTTCAAGGGAACTTCTGCAGGCGCTCCACCAGGTCGGGCATCGGTCCGGTGGATGAGATCCGGCGTGCCTGGGCCAGGTGTTCGGGCACCGATCCCTTCTCTATCTCCACCAGGTCGGTCAGCACGGTTGCCACGGCCCACCTCCAGGTATCCGACGTCTCACTCGCCCGGTCAACCGCCTGCAGCAGCAGCCGGCGTGCCTCCTCGGTGTCGCCCCGGGTGGCGGCGCACAGCGCTATCCCCCGCAGCGAGATGGCCTCCCAGCAGGCGTCGGGGTACTCGCAGGCAAAGGCGAACGCCCGCTGGAACGACTCCATCGCGGCGTCCCAGTCGCCCTCAGTCAGCTGCGACTCGCCGAGCATCGCCAGCGGCCAGGGGGCCGTGCCGTGCCAGCCGCCGCTCTCGATCTCCTCGAGCGCCAGGGTCGCCGCGCTCCTGGCCTCCGCCACGCGCCCGGTGCGCAGGAGCACCCGGGCCAGGCCGGTCCGGGCGTACCCCCGGTGCCCCCGATTCGACTGGGAGCTCAGCTCGTCGAGTGCCCGCAGGAAGTCCACCTCGGCCGCGGCGTAATCGTTTCGGTCGGAGCTGCACAACGCCCGCAC
>DATLGP010000334.1:0-6943 GCA_035540395.1 Actinomycetota bacterium | reverse complement strand
TCCCTGCAGCGTGCTGGACCGGGTGGAGGTGCAATACGGCGCAGTGATCACGATCACCCTTTTCGAGGGCAGCGACCCGCAGTTCAAGGACGCGGCCTGCATCATGATCGCCCAGTTCAAAGCGGTCGACGTCGCTTTGAGCGAGCCGGTGCGGGGCCGGACCATCGTGGACGGCAGCACCTAGGCGGCGGCCGGCGGCAGTTGCCGGTCCCGGCCTCGTAACCGGTTATCCTGGGCTTGCCGATGCAGCATTTCCTCACCCGCCGCTGGATAGCCATCCACCTGCTCACTCTTTTGATCGTGGCGGTGTGCGTCTCCATGGCCACCTGGCAGTTGCGGCGGCTGGACCATCGCCGGACGGAGAACGCACAGATTTCAAACAGATCCCGGTTGGAGCCCGTAGATATTCAAAGCCTCCTCGCGCGGGCGTCGGCACCCCCGAGCGAAGCGGAGGCGGCGGCGTTTCGCGTGGTCGACGCCTCAGGAACCTTCGATGTCTCGGAGCAGGTGATCCTTCAGTCCCGCACCTTCGAAGGGCGGTCGGGCAACCACCTTTTGACGCCGCTGGTGCTCGCCTCGGGCGAGGCGGTCCTGGTTGACCGGGGGTGGGTGCCGCTGCCCACCGACGAGGCGGTGCTGGCCGAGTCCCAGCCCCCCAGTGGGGTGGTAGCGGTGCGGGGGGCTCTGCTTCCCCATGAGAGGCCGGGGTTCATGGGCGTATCCGATCCTCCGCCCGGCCGGGTCGGCGCCATCCCTCGAGTGGACCTGGAAAGGCTGGCCCGCCAGCTCCCGTACCCGGTGTACCCGGTGTACCTGCGCCTTCAGAGCCAGGAGCCGGCCAACACCGGCTCCCTCCCCGAGCCGGTGCCCATGCCTGCGGCGGACGAAGGACCGCATATGGAGTACGCGCTCCAGTGGTTCCTGTTTGCCGGGACCGCATTTGTGATCTACATCGGGCTGATGCGCCGCGAGCACTCCCGCCGGGCGGACGATGCTTCCGACCCGGAAGAGTCCGAACCGGTAGCGGTTTGATGCATATCTGCTTTGTCTGTACCGGAAACATCTGCAGGTCCCCGATGGCCGAGATGGTGTTCCGGGAGCACCTGCGGCAAGCCGGACTGGCTGACCGGGTGAAAGTCACCAGCGCCGGCACCGGCAGCTGGCACGTCGGCGACTGCGCCGATCACCGGGCGGCGGCGGTGCTGGCCGAGCACGGCTATCCGTACCGGCACACCGCGGCCCAGGTCAACACCGACCACATGAAGGCCGACCTGTTGGTGGCCCTCGATGCCGGACACCACCGGGCACTGCACAAGCTGGTGACCCGGGCCGGCGGAGATCCCGACCGCATACGGATGCTGCGCTCCTTCGACCCTGCCGCATCCGGCGATTTGGACGTCCCCGACCCCTACTACGGGGGCAACAGCGGCTTCACCCGGGTGCTTCGCATGATCGAGGCCAGCATGCCCGGACTGGTCGAGCGGGTTAAGGCCGACCTGGACAACCAGGCTCCCCGGTAAACCGCCGGCCAGGTCATAGCCAGGCCCATCAGACCTTCGCAGTCGCAGTCGCCTTCCGCTGTTCCATTCGCTCGCCCAGCTCCTCCAGCTCCTGCTTGCTCAAAACCTGGCGAGCGGTCTTGAACATGTCGCCCTCTTCCTCCTCGATGTGGTGCTCGATGTTCTCCTTCATCACGCTGAACTTCGCGCCCCAGGTCTCGTCGTCGTAGGGAACGGCTGAGATCTCACCGATGATCGTGTCGACGACGTGGTGCTCCTCGTACCCCTCGAGCACGATTTCCTTGGCCTTCGGGTGCTCCTTGAGGGCCGGGTAGAAGATCTCCTCTTCGATGATCTCGTGGACCTCCATCTCGTTCTTCAGCTTGGTGAACAGCTCCTCACGGGTCTTGACGCCGCGCTCGGTGGTGGAGTCGAGCTTCTCCATGATCTTTTTGACCTCGTCGTGGTCCTGCTTCAAAAGCTTTATGGCTTCCACGGGTTTCCTCCTGGTTTGGTTCAGCCTGGTTGACGGCGCACGGAAGCTACCCGGACGCCGATTCGGATAAACGGCTCACTTAGACTTTGAAGATGAAGCTCGACGCGACCCAGGTGGCGCACCAGCTCACCGGCATCCCCGCGTCCCAAGCCCGTCCGTTGGGTGGAGCGGCGTATCTGGTCGTGCTGGAGAACGGCGAACGGCTGGTCGCCAAGAGTCACGGCGAGCCCAATGCGGTCAAGGCCGAGGCGGCCTCTCTTGAGTGGCTCTCGCAACCGGCCGTGGTGCCGGTGCCGGGCTTGCGGGCTCTGTCCGACGAGTGGCTGCTCACCGACTACATCGAGCCCGGGGCGTCAGGGCCCGAAGCAGCCGAAGAACTGGGACGAGGCCTCGCCCGGCTCCATGCGTCGGGAGCGCCGGCATTCGGCTCTCCGCCTACAGGCGGGCCCCGCGAAGCCTCGATCGGCCTGGCGGAGATGTACAACGTGGAGTGCGAAACCTGGCCGGACTTCTACGCAAACCACCGGGTGGAGCCGTACCTGCGAACGGCCGTCGACCGTGCAAGCTTGACGGACTCCCAGGCGCGGACCTTCGGGCAGGTCCTAGGGCGCCTGGATGACCTGGCCGGGCCGGCGGAGCCCCCCGCCCGGCTCCACGGCGATCTTTGGAGCGGCAATGTGCTCTGGAGCGCGCAGGGTCCTGCCTGGCTCATCGACCCGGCGGCCCACGGCGGCCACAGGGAAACCGACCTGGCGATGCTGCACCTGTTCGGCTGCTCGTACCTCGACCGCCTGCTGGGTGCCTATCAGGAGGTGGCGCCGCTGGCGGACGGGTGGCGCCATCGCATACCGCTGCACCAGCTGTTCCCTCTGTTGGTCCACACCGTGCTCTTCGGAGGGGCGTACGCAGGACAGGCGGCCGGAGCGGCCCGGGCGGCGCTCGCCGCCTGAACGCACGGCCGGCTCAGGGAGGAAGAAAGGTTCCGGCGAACTTGAAGGCCAGCCATGGCTTGGGTCCCCAGGTGGTGAGCTGAAACCTCGCGATCGGCCCCCATTGCTCCACCAGCCGGATTCCCACCCTGAAGAACGCAACCGGGTCGGCCGAGATATGGCAGTCCACCCGGCGAACCGGCTCGTCGGTGATGCGGACCAGGCCGTCGTCGAAGGTGACGTAGAACCTGGGCCCTCCTCGCATATGAACGGCGTAGGCGGCGGTGAAGTTCCTGACCGCATCCTGGTCCAGGAAGTGCTCGAAAACGAAATAAACGAACGGCAGGCCGCCGATGACGCTCCCCCGGTCAAGGATGGTCGGTTTGCGCAGCGCCCGAGCCATCGCCTCCCCGTGCATCATCAGGTGGGTGAGCAGGTAGGCGGTGAAGGTCTCCACGGGCATAGGTCCCAGGGGTCCGTTGCGAACGGTACCGGCCGGAAGCGCCGCTGCCTCCCGGCAAAAAGCGTCCACCGCGGACTCGATCCGCTCCGCCAGCACCGCACCGTTGCGCTCGCGGTAACCGACAAGCGTCTCCATGTTCGTCCGGGCCAGCCCCTGCCGGGTCCCGTCCCCGTATGCCAGTTCTTCACCGGCCACCATGCGGGTCATCAGGTCCTTGGTGAAGGCCAGGTGAGCGGCGTGCTCGCCGACGGTCCAGTCGCTGCGCGGGACCATGGTGGTGGTGTCCTTCAACGGACGGACCAAGCCGGCGACCCGGCCGGCCATCGTCCTGGCCAGCTCCTGCGTCTGCTTTCCCCCGGAGACGGTTTGGCTCATCGGTCTAACACTCCTTTCCCGCGGCCGGCTGCCCGGCTCTCAATTCTGCCAGCAATGCCGTCTACACCGTCTTTCGGTAGCGCGACACTGCCAGGGGGACCGTGACCACCAGGATTCCGGCACACCAGGCCAGTGCTCGCAGAACGTACACCGAGGTGGGCTCGGCTCCGGGGATCTGGCCGATCGACAGACCCCTCACCGCAGATGCCACCACCGACACCGGCTGGTGGCGGGCGAAGCCCTGCAGCCAGTCCGGCATGCTGTCCACCGCTACGAACGCGGAGGAGGCGAACACGAAAGGCGCCATCACCGGGAAAGCTGCCGCCTGAGCGCTCTCGGGGTCCCCGACGAGCAAGCCGACGGTGGCAAACACCCACGACAGCACGTAGGAGAACAGCACCGTCAGGGCCAGGGCCGCGGCGAACTCCGCCGGACCGGTCTCCACCCGAAACCCCACCAGGAACCCGACTCCCGCGATCAATATCACCACGAAGGTGTTGCGGAACAGGTCTGCGGTAGTCCGTCCTGCCAGCACCGCCGACCTCGACATCGGCAGGGACCGGAAACGCTCCAGCAATCCGCTCTTAAGGTCGGCCGCCATGCCGATGGCGGACTGCAGGGCTCCGAAGGTTACGGTCTGGATGAAGATGCCGGGGATCAGGTAGTTGACGTACGAGCCTCCGGGGACCTCGATGGCCCCGCCCATCACGTAACGGAAGAGAACGACGAATATAACCGGCTGGATCAGCGTGAAGACCAGCAGCTGGGGCACTCGCCGGATCGAGGTGAGATTCCGCCCGGTAACCGCAAGGATGTCCCGAAGGGTGCTTCCCGATTTCTTCGGCCCGGCGAGGCCGACCGGCTCAACCCTGGCCGCACTCATGCCCGTTCTCCGATTCCCTCTAACAGGATCCTCACTGCGTTGACGGCGAACTCTTTCCCGTCGCCGTTCAAGCTGGCGGCCGATGACCCCAGGCTGACCGCCCGGGCCGCAGTAGCCCCAATCAGTATCGAGGCAGCCTGCTCGGCCGACACCCGGTCGCTGATCCGGCCGAACCGTTGCTCGAGCGTCAGGTAGCCGGCAACCGAGCTCACGTCCAGCAGCTGTTTGGTGGATTCATCCATATAACAGTTGAGGGCGGCCTCGGCCACCTCCGTCAGGTGGGCCTCGACGCTTCCGGTTCCCGCCTTATAGGGAAGCTGAGCCAGCAGGCTCTCCAAGCGCGCCCCCGCGTCCTCACCGAGGCCCTCGTCGCCGAAGGCCTCCCACTCCTCATCGAGGTCCTCCTCCTGGTGCCAGCGCTCGTCGAAGGCCGCCACCTCCGGAACCGCCGACTGGGAGCCCTGCTCGATGTCCCCGATCCACTCGTCGACTGCTTTGACCGCCACCTCGATCGCGGGGGTGCGCTTGCGGCGCCGGCGGCTCCGGGACCCCTTTTTGCTCCCTCCGTTGGCCTGTTTGGCATCGGCGTGCTTGCCGGTGAGCGACAGGAACACGTCGTCCAGGCTCGGCTCGCGCACGGTGATCCCGGTGGCAGTAATCCGGTTGGCATCCAAAGACCGCAGCACCTGGGTCAGAACCTGTGCCGCCTGTCCGGTAGAAAGCCGTACCTTGTCGCCCGCACGTTCGGGGTGCTCGGTGACGAGTCTGGCGAGCAGCTGCTGCGCCTGCCTGGCTCGCCGCTCGTCCTCCAGGGTCAGCTCGATCACCGTGTTGCCCAGCCGCGCCTTCAGAGAAGCTGCAGTGTCGTTCGCCACCACCACGCCGTCGTTGACCACGGCAATCCGATCGGCAAGCTGATCTGCCTCCTCGAGATACTGGGTGGTCAACAGGACGGTTGACCCCTCGGCCACCAGCTCCTCGATCACGACCCACAGCTCGGTGCGGCTCTGTATGTCCAAGCCGGTGGTCGGCTCGTCCAGGAAAATCACGGGGGGTTTGCCGACCAGCGCGGCTGCGACGTCCAGCCGGCGCCTCATCCCGCCGGAATACGTTCGGATTGGACGGTCCCCGGCCTCGGTCAGCTGGAAACGCTCCAGCAGCTCGTCCGCCCGGGGGTTGACCGCCTTGCGGGGCAACTGGGCGAGCTTGCCGATCAACTTCAGGTTCTCCCGGCCGGTCAGGTTCGGGTCCACCGCAGCACTTTGACCGGCCAGGCCGATCAGCATGCGTACCTCGGCTGCCTGGCGCGCGACGTCGTGACCCAGGACTTCAGCCCGGCCCCCCGAGGGTTTGATGATGGTGGAGAGAATGCGCACCGCCGTGGTCTTTCCGGCGCCGTTGGGGCCGAGCAGCCCAAAGATGGTTCCCGCCGGAACCTGGAAGTCGATCCCGTTGAGCGCGTGGATCTCCCCGTAGCTCTTTTTGAGCCCTTCCACAAGGATTGCCGGCCTGGCCATACCGGGCATGGTGGCACAGATAATCGCAGTAGTCAAACCATTTGATACTCCAATTGTTTGATTGCAAATATTCGGACAACGGGAGTAAAATGACGTATGAGTAGTCCCGGGGACCCCAGGCAGGAGGTCGCCACACGAGTCTGGCGCACCATGTCCGACTACGCCATGGCGCAGTTTCGCGAGAAGAGCAGCAGCTTGAGCGAGGTCGGCCTCACACCGGGCCACATGAAGGCGCTGATGACCCTGCAGCTGGAAGAGGCGATTCCGATGGGAGCCTGTGCCCAGGAGATGGGGTGTGACGCCTCCACCGCCACCTGGCTCATCGACCGCCTGGAGGAGAAGGGGTTGGTCGAGCGGCGTCCTTCCACGACCGACCGCAGGGTGAAGGGCGTCGTCCTGACCGACCAGGGGTCGGCGACCAAAGCCTCGCTGCAGGAGCATTTCGCCCATCCCCCTCCAGCGCTGCTCGCGCTTTCCATCGAAGAGCTGGAGGCACTGCATCGCCTGCTGTCCAGGCTGGAGGACCCCGCCGTAGGTTCCGAAAGGCAGCCGTCCGTCCATACGTAACGGGGTTCCTGCCCGGCGATCTGGGTAGGTAGGCGCCATGGAAACCCGAAGGATCGGCTCGCTCGAGGTCTCGGTGGTGGGCCTGGGCTGCAACAATTTCGGCACCCGCATCGACGCCGGCGACTCGGCCGCGGTGGTGGCCGCCGCATTGGACTCCGGGATCAACTTCTTCGATACCGCCGAGCTGTATGGGGACGGAACCAGCGAACAGTAC
>DATLGP010000333.1:0-4414 GCA_035540395.1 Actinomycetota bacterium | reverse complement strand
TGGGGTACGAGGGCCACCAATTCTGGGACACCGAGATATTCGTGCTGCCGCTGTTGATTCACACCATGCCGTCGGCGGCGGCCGACGCCCTGCGATGGCGTCACACCACACTGGACGCAGCACGCGACCGGGCCCGCCACCTGGGCATCGAGGGCGCAGCCTTCCCCTGGCGCACCATTGCCGGGGAGGAGTGTTCGGGTTACTGGCCCGCCGGAACCGCAGCTTTCCACATCAACGCCGATATCGCCTATGCGGTCACCCGCTACCTGGACGCCACCGAGGACGAGCGATTCGAGAGGGACGTGGGACTGGAGCTTTTGGTGGAGACCGCCCGGCTTTGGGAAGGTCTCGGACACTTCGACCGGGACGGCAAGTTCCGAATCGACGGCATTACCGGTCCCGACGAGTACGACGCGCTGGCGGACAACAACGTCTACACGAACCTCATGGCACAGCACAATCTGCGGGCGGCGGCCGACACCGTGGAGCGGCAGATGGATCTGGCGCAGAGACTGGGCGTCAGAGTCGATGAGCCGGCCGCCTGGCGGGCCGCGGCCGCTGCGATGTACATCCCCTACGACGAGAAGCTGAGAGTCCACCCTCAGGCGGAAAACTTCACCCTCCACGAGATGTGGGACTTTACGGCGACCGATCCTTCCCAGTACCCGCTGCTTCTCAACTACCCCTACTTCGAGCTGTACCGCAAACAGGTGGTGAAGCAAGCCGACCTGGTGCTCGCGATGCATCTGCGCCACGACTACTTCACCGACGACGAGCAGAGCGAACGGGACTTTGCCTACTACGAGCGGGTCACGGTCAGGGACTCCTCGCTGTCGGCGGCCTGCCAGGGTGTGATCGCTGCGGGGCTCGGCCACCTTGAGCTGGCCTACGACTACCTGGCGGAGACCGCCCTGGTAGACATCGACAACCTGCACAACAACACCAGCGACGGCGTGCACCTGGCGTCTATGGCGGGAGCCTGGAACGTGCTGGTGGCCGGGTTCGGTGGTCTCAGGGTGGGCGGAAAAGCCCTGGCATTCGCCCCCCGGCTCCCCGACGGGATCACCCGCCTGGCCTTCAACCTGTGCTACCGGGACCGCCAGCTGTCGGTGGTGGTCCACAAGGACAAGGCGACCTATTCCGTGAAGACGGGCGAACCGATTCTACTCAGCCACCACGGTTACGAGTTCGAGCTCGCCGCAAAGCGGCTGGCAACCCACCGAATACCCCCGGCCCCGGTCAGGGAGCAGCCGGGCCACCCACCGGGCCGGGAGCCGACCCGCCGCCGGCCCCGCCGGTGACTAGTGCCTTGTCAGCCAACGTTTGCGAGGTTTGGCTCACAGGAGGTGGTTCCAGGCAAGGCCGCAGCAAGTCCCGCTAGCCTGCGTCCTACCGGGGCGAGCGAGAACGCAGCCTGGGACCGCCTCATGCAGCCAAACGCCCCGAAGGTTGGCTGATAGGGCACTAGGCGGGAACCCCTTCGATCAGGTTGTACTCCAGGGGAATCGGCAGAACCCGGGTCAGCTGAAACCCCGAATCCGCCATCAGCTTGGCAAAGTCGTCCTCGCTGCGCTCACGGCCTCCGGTCACCGCCAGCATGTTGACGTCGGTGGCGGTGGCGTAGGCTCCCGGGAGCAGTCGCTCGACAACCAGAATCCGGCCGTCCGGACCGATGGCCCGGCGGCAGTTTCCGAGGATCGTCCGGCACCGGTCATCGGTCCAGTCGTGCAGGATGCGGGAGAACAGGTAGGCGTCGGCGCCGGGGACTATCGACTCGAAGAAGTCGCCGGCAACCAGGTCCACCCGGCCGGCCAGTCCCAGGGCCTCAATCGGACCGGCGGCAGCTTCCACCACCAAGGCAGCGTCGAACAGTACCCCCCGCAGCTGGGGGTGGGCGCCGAGAATCGACGCCAGCAGGGTCCCGTTCCCGCCGCCCACGTCGGCGATGGTGTCGAATCCCGAGAAGTCGTAGACCGACGGGATGGTGTGGAAGAAGACCTCTCCCGCTCCCATCGCCCGGTCGAAAGCCCGGGCCCGGTCGGGGTACTTCTCCAGGTATTCGAACAGGCCCCTGCCGAACGTCAGCCGGAAGGCGTCCCGTCCGGTTCTCACCGCACTGAGCAGGTTCCCAAAGGCCTGGTAGAACTCCTCACCGAACACCAGGACCAGGTCGCGCATGGATCCGCCTTCGCCGGTGCGCAGGTTCCCGGCCGCGGCATTCAGGCCTACCCGGCCCTCGGGGTCCATCTCGAACACGCCCGACACCGCCAGCAGCCTGAGGATCCTCCGCAAGGAGTCGGGGTCGGCATGAACCGCCGCCGCCAGCTCGTCGACCGGCCGGGGTCCATCCGCCACCAGGTCGGCAATGCCGAGGCGGGCCGCTACATACAGCGCCTGCGAGCTGTAGTAGCCCATCGCGATCTCTTGAATCCGGCGGGCGCCTGAGTCGTCGCCTTCAAAGGTGCGGTTCGCCATCGTCCAAACCTATCCCGGAGGCACTGCCGGCACGCCGGTCGTCACCAAGCGCGGTTTGCCGGTCATCCGACTCCCCCGTCAAAAGATCCTCGACAGGTACAGGAACCACGCCAGATGCAGGACCACCAGCAGAGCGACGCCGATCCGAATCGTCTTGGCGATCAGGGCCCGTCCATCGGCCGCCACCCTCGGGGGCCGGGTCGAGCGGTCGAGCGCTTCCGCCAGGCTGTACCCGCTGAGGCCCGCCGCCGCGATTGTGAGCAGCCCCACCTCGTCGAAAACGGCCGGCAGGAGGCCGCCTCCCAGCACCGCTGCGGTCAGCAGTCGAGCAAGCAGGCCGGCGAAGCCGGCCAGTCCGGCCATGGTCAGCTTGGCCCGGGCGGGCCAGCCCCGGGGCGGTAGGTACCTTCGAGCCGCCTTGGCGATCTGGCCGAAAACCAGCAAGGCAAGTATCACCGAGGCCGTTCCCACCACCAGGTAGTCGGTCCCCCCGAGGTCCCGTCCGCGGAAAGACAGCGGCATGGCCACGAAGAGGATCAGCTGCAGAGCCGCGAGGCATCCCCAGCCGTAACGGAACCAGTCCCTGGAGAAGCCCAGGACCCCCGACACCGGAAACAGGTAGGCACCGCTCAGGCCGGCTACGGCCGCCCAGGTCACGATCAAGACCGGCAGGCCCTGCCCGGCCTCATCGCCTGTAAGCAGAGAGCCAAGGGCAGGAATCGCCAACACGGACAGCAGGCACCCGCCGGCAAAAGCGCCCAACATGCGGGGCACCGGGACCAGCGGGGCCGAGCGGGCGGACTGGCGGGGCTTCACGCCGAGAACCCTAGTTCAAGCAGACAATCCGCCACAACGATCGATCGCTAAAGGAATAGCCCGCCGGGCCGCGGGATGAATGCCGGCGTACGCCGAGCGTACTCGTCGTAATCGGGGAACCGCTGCCTGAGCAGGCGTTCCTCGAACCGAGCTTTGTAAATAATGACGGGCACCAGCAGGATGAAAGCCGTCAAACTTACCGGGTTTCCGGAGGTGAGGGCGATGCCCGCAGCCAGCAACAACACTCCAGAGTAGATCGGATGGCGGACGTGGCGGTACAGTCCGTCGGTCTTGAGCTCCGACTTGCCCGGCGGCTTGGGATGTACGCTCAGCGACCTGCCCAGCTTGACCGCGCCGCCGGCGATCACGACCAGGCCGGCAACCCGTAGCACGAGGCTGATCGATCGCACGATCCCCGGCATGACCCCCTCGCGGCCCGGCGGGACAAACACCAGGACCGCCAGCAGGACAAACTGGGCCGCGACCAACAGCCACCCGCGAACCCTATCGGACGTGCTCCACCCCCTGCCGTAAATCCTGGGTACGATGCCCAAACGTTATCCGAACCGGGTGACGCCGGGAGCACTCCTCCCCGGTCGGCCACCCCTCCCAGGAACAGAGAGGGCTCGGCGGCACCCCCTGCCGGTGTTGATCCTTGCCCTGTGAAAAAAATCGTTGCAATTACTCAGACCGACACCTAAGGTCTGTGATAGCCCCTATCTACTAGAGCTACAAGTACAGATTGGGGACTCCCATGAGACGAAGATCCTCCTGGCATCCGCTTAGGGTGCTGGTATTACTCGCGCTCGCAGGCGCTTTGCTGGTGCCGACCGCCTCCGCGGTCAACCTGTGTCCGGTAGTTACGGTCCCGATTGCAACCGTCGACGGCCAGGGCAACGACGGAGCAGCAGCCGGCGGCTCGGCCGGCGCATTCTGTGAGGAGATTTTTGACCTCGCTACCGGCGACAACCAACAGGAAGTGTCCACCGGAGATGGCGGCGACGGCGGTGAGAGCGGTGCCGGCGGAATCGGTGGAGCCGGAGGGCACAGCGGCGACTCGACCGGCGGTAGCGGCGACGGCGGTGCCGGCGGGGCCGGGGCGGGCGGTAGCGGCGGTTCCGGC
>DATLGP010000332.1:0-4333 GCA_035540395.1 Actinomycetota bacterium | reverse complement strand
GGCCATTAGGCGGGCGAGCGGGCTGCCGATGTTTCCTCCGCCGCGCAGCGCCTGGCTCATCCGCGGCTGGCTGGGGATGCGCCCCTCGGCAATCCGGTCCATAACGAAATTCCCGTGCCCCTCGATCACCGACATGAACGCCTGCAGGGTGTTGAAGACCTCCAGCTGCTGTTCATCGAGGACCCGGAACACCAGCGGCTTGGGATCGCCTTCGTCCTTGGCGACCGCTTTGAACGACGAAATCATTCGGTCGGCCAGGGTCTTGGCATCGACGTCCATCGACTCGAGCATCTGGCCGACCAAGGAGAGGAAGTGCGGCCGGACCCACGGGTTCGCCTCGAACTGGCCGCGATGGGTGAGCTCGTGCAAGACGATCCACAGACGAAAGTCCCTGGGCAGAAAACCGAACCGGCGCTCCATCATCACGATGTTGGGGCCGACGAACCACACCTGGTTTTGATGGGCCATGAGAATGTCGTACTGGCCCAGAACCCGCTGGGACAAGAATCCCAGGACAGTGCCCAACTGAGCCCCGAGCCCCGCCTTGTAGGCAAACTTGGCCCCCGGGAGCATCTGGGTGCGGTCCATGCGCTTCTCTACCTTGTTGAGCAGCGGCGACATCAACTCGAGCATCGAGGTGACGTTGCTGGCCGCCCACTCCTGCCGGGAGAGAACTCTTGCGATAGCCGGCTGGTCGGCGAGGAAACCGCTCTCTTCGGCAATCAGCGGCTCGGCTTCTCTAACCAGGTCATCGAAACTCTCCTGGAGACCGTCCAGGAGGTAGGACTGGTCCAGGGAGCCCGGCTGGGCGAACATGGCTGCGAACCGGGTGGCCACCGCCTCATCGACCATTCCGGTCATGGGCGCGCGCCCGGGATAGGAATTGGGAGATCCCAGATTTCGCTCAGGACATGGCCTTTGTTACGAGGTATTCCGGCACAACTCCAGCTTAACAGCGCGCTACCTGCTGGATGATCCGAGCCTTTGCTTGTGGTGCTTCGGTGTTCGGCCGGTCGGAGCAACTCCGCTTCGTTGCTCGACAACCACTCCGGTGGCCGAAAGGGCAGTGAACCGGATGCTTAGCTGACCTTCTTGCCCCGAAGGCGGGGGATCTTTACGTCGGCGTGGATAAAGCAGGTGTCACGGCGGTTGTACATGGACAGTTTGGTGATGCAACCCTCATGGGCGCACAGCCGGTCCTCCGCATAACGACGGGACCTCTTTGGAAGTCCCACTACATGAGCCCCTCTGATAGCTGCCGATGCCACGATCATCCCTCCCTTGGTAATCCTCAACTGCCGGTGAATTCCTTGCGTCACACCACTTATTCGGTATGCCTGCAAACGCGGATTGGTCCGTGAGTATTCCCCCGGAGATGTTTTTTGTAATCACCGAATATCCGATCCAAATGCACTGATATGAAGACAAAATGGCCAAAAATGGAGCCGGAGCGGGGAATCGAACCCCGGACCTACGCATTACGAGTGCGTTGCTCTGCCGTCTGAGCTACCCCGGCGGGGATACCGGCTTGGGCCGGGCCGCCCTCTGCCGTCGTTCTACCGACCCAGTTTACTCAGGCGGCCGGAACTCTTGCGCCGGACGCCGATTAGACGAGCCGGACCAGCACCGACTCGACCGCCAGCGAGGGGTTGGCGTTGTTGCGGAGGGCCAGCTGCGCCTGCAGGCAATGCTCGATCATGTCCACCCAGAACTTCGTCGGCCGGGCGCCGGCCGCCCCGGCCAGCAGCTGAGCATGATCGAAGGCAAGTAGCGAATCCGGTTCGGCTCCCGCCGACGCCGCAGCCAGATCTCTGAACGCGACACCCATCCATGAGAGGAAGTCGATGAGCGCCTCGGTCTCAATCCGGCGAAGTGTGCGCTTGTTGCGGTCGGCCAGCCGCTTCTTCCAGGCCGCCTGGCCTTCCTTGCCGCTTACCTGTTGAAGGCGGTCCAACTCCGCCGCCTGCTCCAGCTCCGCGGCTTGCCGGGCAGCGGTGGCAAAACCCTTTGCCGCGTCGGCCCCGGCAAGTGCGTCGATCACGGTGAGCCGGGGGTTGGCGACCAGCTCGATGGCCGTCCGGCGAACCTCGCTCGCGATGGGATCGCTCGCCAGTTGGACGGCGGCGTTCATGTCCCCCCGGCAGATTCGCACCAGGCGCTCCGCGTCTTCGCCGGCCATGTCGAACCTTCTTCGCAGTAGCTCCAGCATGGATTCCTGGGCGATCGGCGGGAACTCGACGATCTGGCAGCGGGAGAGAATGGTCGGCAGAAAGGGCTGCACCGCATGGGCCAGCAGGACCCAGATGACGCTTTGGTTCGGTTCCTCCAACGCCTTCAGCAGGGCGTTCTGAGACCTTTCCGGAATCCGGTCGGCCTCCTGGATGATGAAAACCCGATGGTCCGCCTCGATGGGGGTCTGGGATGCCGCCTGGGCGGTGGCCCGCAGCACCTCCACCGGAAAGGTGTAGCCCTCGGGCTGAAGGACTGTGACATCCGGGTGCAGACCGGCCAGTATCCGCCGGCAGGTGTTGCACGCTCCGCAGGCTTGCGGACAGAGCACAGCAGCGGCGAAAACCCGTGCGGCGTTGCGCTTTCCCACCCCGGGAGACCCGACGAACAAATAGGTCCCGGAAGGGCGGGCCGCCGCCCCTTTGAGAATCGATGCTACCCGGGGATGGCCGAAGAACTGCTCCCACACGCTCGGCCCGGGCGACCCGCCGGCGCCGCCGGGGTCGTCCGGATCAGGCAGGCTAGCTGAACTCGGCTTCAGCCTGTGCTCCAACCTCAGGGGTCTCCTCTCGAACGGCCAGCATCAGATCCACCTTCCTGCGAACCACGGCAGCAACCTCCTGGGGGGCTTTGCTTCCGTCGATGACCAAAAACCGGGTGGAGTGCCGCTCGGCCAGGAGCCGGTAGGCCTCGCGTACCCGGCGGTGGAACTCAATGCCTTCCTGCTCCATGCGGTCCGGCTCACCTGCCCGCTCCAGGCCCAGCGAAGCTTCGTAGTCGAGCAGAAAGACCATGTCGGGGAGCAACCCGCCGGTTCCCCAGCGGCTGATTGCCCGGATCTGATCAGCCCCCAGGCCGCGGACCAGCCCCTGATACGCGATCGATGAGTCAATGTAGCGGTCACATATGACAATTGCGCCTTCTTCGAGGGCCGGCCGTATTACCTCCTCGACATGCTGGGCCCTGTCGGCGGCATATAGCAGTGCTTCCGCCTTGTCGCTAAGCCTCTTGTTGGCCGGATCCAGCAGCAACGACCTCAGCTTGCGGCCGATCTCGGTTCCCCCGGGCTCGCAGGTGACGATCACTTTGCGGCCGCGCCCCTCGAGGTGCTGGCGTAACAACTCCATCTGGGTGGTTTTCCCGCTCCCTTCTCCCCCCTCGAACACCAGCAACATCCCGTTGCCGCTGCGGGGCTGTTGGCGGCGGGCTCCGATCGCTTTGGTGGTGATGACGCCGGCCGCCAGGATGAGCAGGCCTCCTATCCACATGGACACCCGGATGCCCCGGACGTCGATAACCTGATCGAAGACCACGACATCGCCGTCCCAAGCCCGGTCGATGATTCTCACCAGTGCCGGGGCGACGGCCGCCGCACCTACGATGGCCAGCCTGACCACCGAGTTGATGGCGGCCGACCCGCGGCCCCTCAGGGTCGGCCCGAGCTTCTCCTGGATGAGGGCGTAGCCGCAGGGGTAGGCGAACCCGGCGAACACGCCACACAGGCTGGCGAACACCAGCGCCATCGCCAGGGTCGAGACACTGCCGAAGATCACGGTGCAGACTCCCATCCCCATCACCACGCTCGAGAAGATGATGTCTTTCTGAAAGCGCTGGGAAGCCGGTCCGGCCAGCAGGAATCCGGCCCCCAGGCCGCTTCCCACCGCCGACACCAGCAACCCGAAGCTGCCGGAGCCTCCGCCCAGGACGTCGCTCAGGAAAAACGGGGCCATGGTCATGAAGGTGCCGATACCGGCGAACGTGCCCCCGATTCCCAGCACCCAGGGCCGGATCATCTGATGCGAGAACAAAAAGCGCAGCCCATCCACCAGCTCCTGGCGGGTGGCTTTGAAGTTCAGGGGCTCCTGGCGGGTCGGGCGGGGGGCGATCCTGAGAGTGAGGGTCAGCCCGGCGCTCACCAAGAAGGTGCCCGAGTTCAACAGGAACGCCACCAGTTCGGGGTTGTTGGCCAAAGCCACGGATCCGGTGACTCCGCCCAGGAACTCGGACACCTTAGCCAGCAGACCGAAGATCGCTCCGGAAAGCGGAAACGTGGCATAGGCGCCGATCAATAGCAGCGAGTACGCGTGGGTGTAGTGCTTGGGGT
>DATLGP010000331.1:0-2492 GCA_035540395.1 Actinomycetota bacterium | reverse complement strand
ACCCTCAAGAGCGCGGTAGAGGAAGTTCTGACCGGGGCGGTGCCCGAGATCGCGCGGGTTGAAGCCGCCGAACCGGAGGCCGGCGCCGGGGACGACCGGGCCGAAAAGGTTGCCTTCATTCCGCTGGCGAGCATCGGCCGGCGCCCGGCCGGGGCGCTGGCAGCACCCGATGCCTGAGCGAGCCGCCGGCGTGATCACCGGCTCGGCAAGGCTGGCGGCGCTGGCGGGAAGAGCCGGGCCGGCACCCTCCTCTCGGCGCGAGCAGGAGCCGTCGCCGGCACTCTGCGAGATGTGCGCCGAGATGCTGGCCGACCCACATCGCCACACCCTGGACCTGCAGGACCACCGGGTCATGTGCGTTTGCCGGGCCTGCTCGATCCTGCTGGACAGCGAAGCCGCCGGCGGGGGCCACTTCCGCTTGATCCCCACCCGCCGTCTCCGGCTGGAAGGGTTCCGGCTGGAGGACCACACCTGGGACTCCCTGCGGATACCTGTGGAGCTGGCCTACTTCTTCTTCGACAGCTCACAGGACAGGGTGCGGGCGTTCTATCCCAGCCCGATGGGCCCGACGGAATCCCAGCTGGCGTTCGGCATGTGGACCGACCTGACGGCCGCCAACCCGATTCTGGCCGGGATGACCCCCGACGTGGAGGCTCTGCTGGTCGACAGGTCCCGCTCGAGACGCAACTACTGGATCGTTCCCATCGACGAGTGCTACCGGCTGGTCGGCCTGATGAGGATCCACTGGAAGGGCCTGGCCGGGGGCAAGGAAGTCTGGGAAAAGATCGACGGATACTTCGAAACCCTTGGGCGGCGTTCCCAACCCGCCCCCGGGCCGGTCGCCGACAACAAAGGAGGTTGAGATGAGTCCAATTCCAGTCGGAACGCCGAAGGTGTCGCCCGACGCCCCGGCGCATGTGCCGGGGGTGCGGCAGGGCAACGAGCCGAAGAGTTACGACAAGGAACCCGGGTTCCTGGACAACGACCTTTCGGACGCCCGGCGCTCAACCGGTGTCGACGCCAAGCGCCGCAACGCCATAAGCCCGGACATGCCGAACCTGTCGCCGCCCTAGGCCCGTGAGCTCGTTGGAATCCAGAAGCGGTAGGGCCCCGGCGAGGCGGGCGCCCGGGGTCGGCGCAGATTCGCCTCCCGAACTGGACTTTTCGGTCCTGGCCGCCGGTCCGGTGGAACACTCGGCGGTGCCGGCGATCGAATTCACGATCCTGGTTAACGCCGGCGATGCAGCCGTCCGGTCGATCCAGCTGCGAACCCAGGTGAGGATAGCGGTGGCCCGCCGGCCCTACGACGAGCAGACCCAGCTCCGGCTGGGCGAGCTGTTCGGGGAGGCGTCCGCCTGGGCAAATACCGCTCGCAGCTTTTTGTGGGCGGATTGCTCGGTGAGCGTCCCCGCCTTCACCGGCTCCACCACGGTCAAGGTGCCGATCACCTGCACCTACGACATGGAAGTGATGGCCACCAAGTACCTGCACGGGATCCGGGATGGGAACGTTCCGGTGGAGCTGCTGTTCAGCGGGACGGTCTTCTACGACACCCCGGCCGGGCTGAGGGTGTGCCAGCTCCCGTGGGAAAGCGAGGCGTACCACCCGCTCCCGGCCCGGGCCTGGCACGAGGTGATGGACCGGTTCTTCCCGAACTCGGCGTGGTTGCGGATTCCCGCCGAGACCTACGACCGGCTGCGCGCATTCCGCACCCGCAACTGCCACCTCACCTGGGAAGCCACCCTCGAGCACCTGCTCGAGTGCACCGGCGAACAGCGGCCGGCCCGGGGACAGGACTGATGGACGTCGTCGACCGGATTGCCGAGACCGTCCTCTACGAGGGCTACATCCTGTGGCCCTACCGCCGGTCGGCGTTGAAGAACCAGCAGCGGTGGACTTTCGGGGGGATCTACCCGCCCGCCTACAGCGCCTCCACCGGCCATACCGATGCCTGCACGACCCAGACCCAGGTCCTGGTGGAGGGAGACGACCGAACCGAGGTTGAGATATCGGTGAGGTTCCTGCAGGTCGTGAGAAGGCAGGCGGTCGAAATGGAGGGGGACAGGCCGGCGGAGCGGGATGCGGTTCAGGCCGGCGGCCGGCGGCATCTGTCCTGGGATGAATCGGTGGAGCGCCGGGTCGATGCCCCCCGGCTGTCTTTGGGCAAGCTGGCGGTGGGCACCGCCATTCCGGTGGCCATCCCGTCCGGGAGCGCCACCGAACGGCTGGACGAACGGGCCGCCCTGATTCGCAGCTGGCACTCGGTGGAGGGCCGCATTCGGGTTTCGGCCGAGCCGCTTGACGAGCGGCTGTGGAAACTCACCGTGCACATCGCCAACCTGAGCGACTGGGAAGGAACCGACCGCCCGGAGGCAGTGCGCCGATCGATGGTTTCTACCCACACCGTGCTCAGGGCGGCCGGCGGCATCTGTCCTGGGATGAATCGGTGGAGCGCCGGCCTGAACCGCATCCCGCTCCGCCGGCCTGTCCCC
>DATLGP010000330.1:0-13072 GCA_035540395.1 Actinomycetota bacterium | reverse complement strand
ATCTTGCCGTCCTCTTTGATAGCGACGACCTTGACGTTGACCTTGTCGCCCTCCTTCAGGTGCTCCTTGATGTCCTTGACGTAGTTGCGGTCGACCTCCGAGATGTGAACCAGACCTGTTTCTCCGGCTCCGATTTGCACGAAGGCTCCGAAGTCCGCCAGCCGCGTGACCGTGCCTTCGACAATTGCTCCTACTTCTGCCAATCAACCCCCCAAATTTAGAGAACTGGTGAACGAACGCTGACCAACTCTAATCGTACCCCGACCGGTCGTGCCAGCACTACCCAGCATTCGCCCCGGCAACCAAATCCCGGGCATAACCGGGGCAGCCGCCGTCTGCAACCAGCGGCTACGGCTGTCTACTCCTTACCCACCAACCGCTTGATCCATTCCGCGACCCGGACCCGCAGCCCCTCCGGCGGCGGCTGGGCAGCCACCGGGTGAGGTGGAGCAGGAGCCGGAACCACCACATAGGACGACTCGCCGGGGCGGACAACCCCCAGCTGCTCGCGGGCGAGCTTCTCCATGTACGCCACGTCGCTCAGCCGGTTGAGGCGGCCGGTCAGCTGGGCGTTGCGCTCCTTGAGAGCCGCCACCATCGCCTGCACCTCGGCCACCTCCCGGCGCTGCTCGAACGCCTGGCGGGCTGGTGCCACGCCGGTGAGAGCCAGGGCTCCCACGACCAGCCCCACCGCCCCTATCCGGAAGCGGGACTTTAGGTGTTTTGGCGGCGCCATCTTGGAAATGCCTCGGAGCCGGCGTACCGGGCATCGGACCCCAGCTTCTCCTCGATGCGCAGCAGCTGGTTGTACTTGGCCACCCGGTCGGAGCGAGCGGGGGCGCCGGTTTTGATCTGGCCCGCCCCCCATGCCACCGCCAGATCGGCGATCGTCGAATCCTCGGTCTCCCCCGAGCGGTGGCTGAGCATCGAAAAGTAGCCGTTTCTGGCCCCCAGCCTCACGGTGTGAGCCGTCTCGGTCAGCGTGCCTATCTGGTTGACCTTGATCAGGATCGCGTTGGCGGCCTTGCGTTCGATCCCGAGCAGGACTTTTTCGAAGTTGGTGACGAACAGGTCGTCGCCCACCAGCTGAACCCGGTCTCCCAGGCCGGCGGTGATCTGCTGCCAGCCCTCCCAGTCCTCTTCGTCGAGGGGATCCTCGATGCTCACAATCGGGTACTTGTCGATCCACCCTGCAAACAGCTCGGTCATCTGACCGGAGTCCAGCTCCAGCCCTTCGCCCGAGAGGTGGTACCGGCCGTCCCGGTAGACCTCGGACGCTGCCACGTCCATTGCCAGGGCCACGTCTTCGCCGGGCGTGTAGCCGGCTCCGTCGATCGCCTGGACCAAAAGCTCTATTGCCTCCTCGTTGCTGGCAAGGTTGGGCGCGAACCCGCCTTCGTCGCCGATCCCGGTGGAAAGTTCGTTGTTCAGCAGAACCTTCTTGAGAACCTGGTAGACCTCGGCCCCCATTCGCAGCGCTTCCGAGAACGACGCAGCGCCGTGGGGCACGATCATGAACTCCTGGATGTCGACATTGTTGTCGGCGTGGGCCCCTCCGTTGAGAACGTTCATCAGCGGAACGGGAAGCAGGTTGGCGTCGGCGCCCCCCAGGTAGCGGAATAGGTCCAGCCCGACCTCGTCGGCGGCGGCGTGGGCCACGGCCATCGAAAGCGCGGTGGTGGCGTTGGCTCCCACCTTGGACTTGTTGTCGGTGCCGTCCAGCTCCACCATCAGCCGGTCGATCTCTGGTTGATTCGTGACGTCCATTCCAACCAGAGCCGGGCCCAGGATGGTATTCAGGGCGTCCACCGCCTTGCTTACGCCCTTGCCGCCGAAGCGGTCGCCGCCGTCGCGCAACTCGACCGCCTCGAACTTCCCGGTGGATGCGCCCGAGGGGGCAGCAGCTCTCCCCCACCCGCCGTTGGAGGTATGGACCTCGGCTTCCACGGTGGGGTTTCCCCTGCTGTCGATTATCTCTCGTCCAATTACGGCATCAATCATGGCCACAACATAACTCCTTTAACAGCGGCATCAGCGCATTCCGGGTTCCTGAATCCGGTCCGAGACCAATCCCCAATACCCCGGGTTATGTCTCTGGGTGGGTCGGATCAAGCCGGATTTGGGCAATGGAGAAAACCGGGCGGCACGGCGACTGTCCCGCCGGGTGGTTCATGGATCTCCATCGTATGCGTTGCGGAAGCGGCTCGCCCTGAGGCCGGCCTAGAGGCTGCGTGCCGGCTCAGCCTGGCGGGGCAAGTGCGTGGCCCATGCCGGTGATACCAGACGGCTCGTCTGACTGTCCGGTCACCTCGTCAAACTCCTGCTCCGTCATCGCGGCGTCGTCGGCCAGGTGCGCCCGCCCGTCGTCTTCGGGCAATGAGGGCCGGCCCTCCACTTGATCGTCGTCCAGCCCGGCGTCTTCAGCCAGGTGCCCGGACACGTCGTCGCCGCCGGGAAGGAACTTTGCGGTATCCATACAAAAGTCCTACCCCACTGGGGGCAGCACCCACACCGGTTTCAGGGTTCCGGGTTCTCGGCCCGGGCGATCAGCCGGTTTGAGCGCCGGCGTAACGCGCCCTCCGGGTCTATTCCCGCCGCACCGGCCAGGGCCACCACCTCCAGGAGCAGGTCGCCCACAGTCTCCTCGGTCACCGCGCCCCCCAGGGCGCCGGCCAGGCCGGCCAGCCGGCCGGGCGAAGCGTCGAACTCGTGCCCCACCCCGGACACCCGGCGAAGCACCTTGTGGGCATAGACCAGCGCCGGCAGGCCTTTCGGAAGCCCCTCGGTCAGCGTGGTCCGCCCCTTCTGCTGCTTTTTCAGGGTCTCCCAGTTGGCGACCACGTCGGCCGATCCCCTGACCTGCACTTCGCCAAACACGTGGGGATGACGGTCGACCAGCTTGCGCACCAGCCCGTCCACCACGTCGCCGATCTCGAAGCCGCCGGTCTCGGCGGCGATCTCGGCGTGGAAGACCACCTGGAGAAGCAGGTCGCCCAATTCCTCCTCGAGATCGGCCATGTTGCCCGAGTCGATAGCATCCAGCGTTTCGTGGGCCTCTTCCAGCAAGTGGACCGCCAGCGACTGGTGCGTCTGCTCGGCGTCCCACGGGCAGCCCCCGGGAGCCCGCAGACGTGCCATCACCGCCACCAGATGCTCGAAGGCGACTGCCGCCCGCGCCGCGGCGTCGCTCCCCTGGAGCCCAAGGGGCACGGCGGCGTCTTCCAACCTGGGGTTTTAGGGAGCCGTGGGGGCGGGTGTCCGGGCGCCCTGACTGGACCTGCCCTGCGCCTCAACCACCGACCGGGGGACCACGGACTGGGAGATCTCATCGAACACGCCGAACTTGGGGTTGACCTTCACCTGAGACCCTTTCACCGCATCGATCAGCCACTCCTCGAAGGCAGCATTGGCCTTCTGGGTGGCAAGCGCATTCGATATCAGCGGCTTGGCGTCCTCAAACGGCCGCCCCACCGCCAAAAGCTTGATGACGTGGAAACCGAACGGCGTCTGGACCGGATCCGATATGTCACCCTCCCGGAACAGGTTGAAAGCCGCCTCCTCCAGCTCGGGAACAACGTCTCCTCGGGATATGAAGTCCAGCTCGCCGCCCCTTTCCCTGCTCACCGTGTCAATCGAGAACTCGGTCGCCATCGCCGCAAAGTCGTCGCCTCGGCGGGCGCGGGCTGCGATGTCGGTGGCACGCTGTTGGTCGGCAGGGCTTACATGGCAAACCCGGTTCTCCTCGTCAAAGTTCCCGCAGACCACTATGTGCGCCACTTTGACCTGCTCGTCGAACTGTGACTTGTTCAACTGGAAGTACTGCTCGATCTCCTGTTCGGTGGCTTTGGCATTCCTGCCGACGGTCTCTCTGACCCGGGCGAGGATGCTGTCGTTCTCCAAAAAGCCCTTTAACTCCTGTTCGGTCAGGCCTTCCTGCTCCAGAGCCTGAGAGAAGGCCTCCTCGCTCTGAAAACCGGCCTTCAGATTCCGCAGTCGGGAGTCGACGTCGGATGCCTCGGTAGTGATGTTCATCCGCCTGGCCATCTGCAGGCCGACCTCTCGGCGGATGAGCTCACTGAGGATCTCGCGTTGCGCGTCCAGCCGGTTGGTGTCCCCCTCGGGACCTTTGAAGACGCTGGCATTTGCCGGGTCGTTCACCGCCGAGCTCAGCTGGCTGTTGATCCGGCTCTCCGGGATCTTCTGACAGTTGATCGCTCCGCAGACCACCGCGGCCGTGGGCGCGAAGTAGCTGCCCTGGTCGTCGAGGGAGGTTTCGCCGCCGCAGGCGGCCAAGAACAGCGCGGCTGCGAGCACGAGGGAGAGGCGGATTCGGGGTCTCACTGCCGGTCGAGAATATCACGGCGCGTAACTGAAACTTACCGGGCCTCGCTGCCGGCGGCACCCGCCCCCAGGCTCTGTCAGACTGCTGCGAGATGCAGCTATGACACAGATAAACGTTCGGATTCCCCACAGGCTTCCCACGAAGGACCATGCGCTTCACAAAATCCACACCCTGGCAGCCGGGTTCAAATCGGCCTACGCCGACCAATTCCGGCTGGAGGAGGAGGTGTGGTCGGTGAGGGGGTGCCAATTCGTGCTCACCACGGGCCACCGGGGCAAACGCCGCCTGGCCGGTAACCTCAACGTCCATACCTCGTACGTGGAGATAGTTTGCGAGGGCAACATACCCCGCCATCTGGCGGGGCGGGTGGAACGGGCGGTCGAATCCCAGCTCGGCCGTTTTCTCAGTTGACCGGCAGGGGGCTCACCTCGGGTCCATGAGGTCCCGCAGCGTTGCGAGGACCCACTGCGCGGTGTCCGCCGCCGGCACCGGCAGGAGCAGCGTGCCCGACACCTCCTTGTAGGTGGCGTCCGGATACTTGCGCCTAAGCCGGACCTGCTGGGAGTCGAGCAATTCGGGTACCGGACGCAGCTTCATCAGGCCGTTGCGGACCCCGGCCTCGGCGATGCCCTTCTCCGCCAGGTAGGCGCGCAGCTCGGCAACCACGAGCAACGTGCTAAGCGGCTTGGGCACCGGTCCGTAGCGGTCGGTAAACTCCTCGGTCAGGGCCACCACGTCCTCGGGCGCCCGCACCTGCTCGATCTGGCGGTAGGCCTCCATGCGCAGCGACTCGCGCTGGATGTAGCCGGCGGGGATGTAGGCGTCGGCCGGGATGTCGAGCTTCACTTGAAGCTTGGGCTCGGGCGACCGGCCGGTCAGCTCCTCGATCGTCTCGGTCATCATCCGCATGTACAGGTCGAACCCGACGGCTGCGATGTGTCCGGACTGCTCGGCCCCCAGCAGGTTGCCGGCGCCACGGAGCTCGAGGTCCCGCAGGGCGATCTTGAACCCGCTGCCCAGTTCGGTGAACTCGGAGAGTGTCTTCAACCGCTCGTGGGCCTCATCGGTCAACACGGTTTCGTGGGGATAGAAGAAGTAGGCATAGGCCCTCTCCCTAGCCCGGCCCACCCGGCCCCGCAACTGGTAGAGCTGCGAGAGTCCCAGCAGGTCGGCTCGTTCGACGATCAGGGTATTCATCGCCGGTATATCAAGCCCGCTCTCGATGATGGTGGTGCACACCAGCACGTCGATCTTGCCGTCCCAGACGTCGACCATGACCTTCTCCAACTCTCCTTCGGTCATCTGGCCGTGGGCGACGTCAACCCGGGCCCCCGGAACCAGTGAGGCGATCCGGCGAGCGGCCGACTTGATGGAGCTGACCCGGTTGTGGACGAAGAACACCTGGCCGTCCCTCGCCAGCTCCCTGCGGATGGCGGCGGTGACCATACGTCCGTCGTAGTCGCCGACGTAGGTCATCACGGGCCGCCGGTCGAGCGGGGGGGTGTCCATCAGTGAAAGGTCCCGGATACCGGTGACCCCCATCTCGAGGGTGCGCGGGATCGGGGTGGCCGTCATCGTCAGCACGTCGACGTTCTCACGCAATTGCTTGATCTTTTCTTTGTGCTTGACCCCGAACCGCTGTTCCTCGTCCACCACCAAAAGGCCCAGGTCGTGGAACTTCACGTCGGGCTGCAGCAGCCGGTGGGTTCCCACCACCACGTCCACCTTCCCGGAAGCCACCTCCTCCAGGACGGCGGCCTGCTGGGAAGGGGTGAGAAAGCGCGAGAGCTGCGCCACCTTGACCGGGAACCCGGCGAATCGCTCGGAGAACGTCTGGTGGTGCTGCTGGGCCAGGATCGTGGTGGGCACCAGCACCGCCGCCTGCTTGGAGTCCTGCACCGACTTGAAGGCCGCCCGGAGCGCCACCTCGGTCTTGCCGAACCCGACATCTCCGCACACCAGCCGGTCCATCGGTATCGGCTTCTCCATGTCCTGCTTCACCGCGTCGATGGCCCGCTGCTGGTCCGGGGTCTCGATGTGGGGGAAGGCGTTTTCGAGCTCGGTCTGCCACGGGGTGTCCGGCGAGAACTGGTAACCCTCGGATCGGATCCTCGTCGAGTACAGCCGGATCAGGTCCTTTGCGATGTCCTGTACGGCCTTGCGCGCCCTTGCTTTGGACTTCTCCCACTCGCCGGTGCCCAACCGGTTCAGCTTGGGGGCGTCCCCGCCGGTGTACTTGGTTACCGCGTCCAACTGCTCGGTGGGCAGGTAGAGCTTGTCGCCCGAGGCATAGGAGATCACCAGGTAGTCCCGGCTGATCCCGGCCACTTCCCGGGTGACCATGCCGTGGTAGCGGCCTACTCCGTAGGTCTCGTGAACGATGTAGTCGTCGGCGGCGAGCTCCAGGACCAGTGCGGAAGCTCGGGCCGGCGCCTGGGGACCGGATGCCGTCACCGGCCGGCGCCGGCCGAACAGGTCGGTCTCCCCCACCACGGCCACCGGCGCCGATCCGCCGAGCCTTAAAAGGAAACCCTTGCCCACGGACTTCTCGATGATCACGCCCACTCCCAGAGCCGGCGTCGCCACCGGCAACCCCAAACCGGCATCGGCCAGAATCTGGCGGGCCCGGGGTGCGCTCAGCCCGGCGGCCACCACCACACTTCCCCCCTCAGACAACACGCCTCCCAGTGCGCCGGCAAGGCGGTCGATGCGGCCGGTGTGCTCGTCCCAGCCGGTAACGTCCAGGTCGATTCCCTCCTCGCCGCGGCTGTACGGCCACAACTCCACCGTTTCCGTGCCGGCGCTGATCTCTTCGACCGGAACGAACAGGCCTTCTGACTCCGCACCGCCCCAGCTGGCGGCCTGCTCGAGGAAGTCGGCGCTGCGGTCGGCGACCTGCTTGGGGTCGCAGAGCACCAGGCGGCCGCCGGCGGGCAGGTACTCCGTAATCGGCCTAAGCGGCCCGGCGACCAGGCTGAGGTACGCCTCCATGCCCGGGAAGACCACCCCTTCCGCCAGTTTTGTCAGGTCCGCCTGCAGGTCCGATTCGGCGTGGGTCTCGTCCAGAAGCTGTGCCGCCCGGGTTCTCACCGCATCGTCCAGGCGAAGCTCGCGGCACGGCGTAATCTCGATGGACTTCAGCCGATCGCCGCTGCGCTGGCTCGAGACGGAGAACTTGCGCAGTTCGCTCACCTCGTCGCCGAAGAACTCGGCCCGGACGGGGTCCTGGCCGTCGGCGGGGAATACGTCCAGCAAGCCGCCCCGGACCGAGAACTCGCCCGGACGCTCCACCAGGTAGTTGCGTTCGAAGCCGTAATCCACCAGGCGGGCCGCCGTCTCCTCGAGCGAAACCTCGGAGCCGGCGACCAGGCTGATCACGCCGGCGGGGGGCTCGGCCACCGCCTGGACCAGGGCCCTCACCGCGGTCACGATCACCTTCGGGTACCTTCCCTCCGCAAGGTCGCGCAGCAACTTCACCCGCCGCCCCATCGTCTGCAGGGTGGGTGACATAGCCTCACCCGGGACCACCTCCCACGCCGGGAACAGGGCCACTTCCTCCGGGTCCATCCAAACCTTCAGCGACTCGGCAAACGTCTCGGCGTCCCTGCTTCGCGGCAACACCACCAGCAACACCGGTGCGCGGGACGCCAGGCCGGCCACGGTGAAGGCGCGCGCCACGTCGGGCACTCCGGCGCCGCCCCGGTCGAGCAGCTCGTCAAGCAGCCCGGACGGCTCCCATGCTCTTAGAACGTCGTTCATTCTTCAGCCTCAGGTTGTTTGGGGGTTGAGTTGAACCGGTTCCTGGTGGCCTCCAAGCCGTCGTGTACCAAAGACAGCGCCGCGTCACCGGCGCGCTCCTCGAGCTCGAACAGCTCCAGGGCGTCCTTCTTCGACATCTGCTCCAGCACGAAGTCGGCCGGCTCCTGGAAGGGATGGGGAGGTCTACCCACGCCGATGCGCACCCGATAGAAGTCCTTTGATCCCAACGACCTGGCGACCGATTCAATTCCCCGATTGCCGGCGCTGCCGCCGCCGATCTTCACTTTTAGCGAGCCGGCGGGCAGGTCGATCTCGTCGTGAAGCACGATCACATTCTCGGGTGCCAGCTTCTTCAGGCTGGTCAGTGCAGCAACCGCCCGGCCGCTCTCGTTCATGAAGGTCGTCGGACGAGCCAAAAAGAGGCGGGCGCCCCCGCTGCGCACTTCGCCCATCCGGGCGACCGACCTGGTGGAGCGCAGCTTGACGTCAAGCCGCTTGGCCAGCCGCTCGAGTGCTCGAGCGCCGGCGTTGTGCCGGGTGAACTCGTAGCGGGTGCCGGGGTTGCCCAGGCCCACCACGAGCCAGGCGGGTTCCGCGGGAGACATGGCCTGTTCCTTGGATCTGATGGTGGAAGAAGTCTTACTGGGTCCCGCCGCCGACGTGCCCGCAGGTGCGCACCGGAGTCCTAGGACTCTTCGGAACCGCCGGCATCGTCCTCGGAGGGAACTTCGGAGGCATCCGCAGCCGCTTCTTCCTCGGTTTCTTCCTCGAGCTCTGCGAGTCTGGGCTCGATGACCGCCAGGACCAGCTCCTCCTCGGAAGTAAGAACCTCCACGCCGGCGGGTATCACCAGGTCGCTGACATGCAGGCTGTCGCCGATTCCCAGCTTGCTGATGTCGACCTCGACCGAGGCGGGAATGTCGGTGGGAACCGCTTCCACCTGCACCTCGTGTAGATGCTGGTCCAGCACGCCGCCCTCTTTGACTCCGTGCGACTCGCCGACTACGTGGACCGGCACGTGAGCCGAAATCTTCTGGTCCCGGGCGACGTTCACAAAGTCGACGTGAAGGATGGTCCCCCTTATGGGGTGCCGCTGAACCTCACGAGGGATGGTCAGGCGGGAAGTTCCGTCCACGTTGAGGGTGATCAGCACGTTGTCGCCGGCTTCGGTGCGCAAAGCTTGGCTCATCTGCTTGGCATCCACCAGCAGCGCGACCGGTTCAACGGACGGGCCGTAGAAGACTGCGGGGACCAGTCCGGAAGCGCGATAGCGCCCGGTTGGACCCTTGCCCAACTCAGTGCGCGGCTTTACATCAAGCGAGATCTCCATGAATTAGGAAGTGTACTCGGTCACAGCCACTCCCGCGCAGGGCGGGGTCAGTCGAGCGCCCCGAGGACCCGCTCGGGAGGGATCGCCTCGAGGTGCTCACCCTGGAAGATCTCCGAAACCGATTCGTCCTCGAAGACCGCTTTGATTGTCGAGGCAAGTATCGAAGCGATGGACAAAACGGTGATTTTGTTCGAGCGCGCTTCGGGCGCCGACGGGAGGCTGTTGGTGACTATGACCTCGCTGAGAGGGGAGTCCTCGATGCGGCTTATGGCCTGGCCGGAGAAGATCCCGTGGGTTGCCACCGCGATCACCCCCTTGGCTCCGTTGTTCATCAACTCCGTGACCCCGCCGCAGAGGGTTCCGGCGGTGTCGATCATGTCGTCCACCACCAGGCATATCTTGCCGTCGACCTCACCGATGAGGCCGGCCGACTGGCTGACGTTTCGCACATCGGCCCGGCGGCTTTTGTTCATCACTGCGATATCGGCCCGCAGGTGCCGGGCAAACTTGGCGGCGTGACCCGCCCGGCCGGCGTCGGGGGCGACCACCACCAGGTTGTCCGGATACCGGGTCTCCACGTACTTCGAAAGGATGGGGAGGGCGGTCAGGTGGTCCACCGGACCGTCGAAGAACCCCTGGGTCTGGCCGCTGTGCAGGTCGACGGTAAGGACCCGATCGGCCCCCGCCGCCGCCAGCAGATCCATTAGGAGGCGGGCGGAAATCGGCTCGCGCGCGAGCGACTTGCGGTCCTGGCGCGAATAACCGTAAAACGGAATCACTGCGTTGATCCTTTTCGCGCTGGCCCGTTTCAGCGCGTCGATCATGAACAGCTGTTCCATGATCATCTCGTTGACCGGATGGCAGTGGCTCTGGACGACGAAGGCGTCGGTGCCCCTGACCGATTCGTGGAAACGGACGTATACCTCGCCGGAGGCAAAGCGGCTGACCTCAACCTCGCCCAGGCGCATTCCAAGGTGAGTGGCGATCTCTTCCGCGAGCTCCGGATTAGAGGTTCCCGAGAAGATCATCGCTCGCTTCTTCACAGCGATCTGCATTCTGTACTCTTACTCCAGCTTTCGCTTTCTAAATGGCCTGGCGGGCACCCCGGCGACGATCTGACCTTCCTCCACGTCCCTGGTGACCACCGATCCAGCTCCCGTGCCGGCGTTGCGTCCGATCCGAACCGGGGCAATAAGAGTGGTGTCCGAGCCGGTGAAGGCGCCGTCCTCAACCACAGTCGTGGACTTTACCTTGCTCTCGGTATCGTAGTTGGCGGTGATGGTGCCTGCCGCCAGGTTCACGCCCTTTCCTATCTCGGCGTCGCCGACATAGGAAAGGTGGGGCACCTTGGACCCTTCCCCGATGACCGACCCCTTGGTCTCCACAAAAGTCCCGACCTTCGCCTTCGGGCCAAGACGGGTGCCCGGCCGCAGGGAAGCGAACGGGCCGACGGTTGCCCCGGGACCGACGTGGGAACCTTTGACCACCGCGAACGTCACCTCCGCCCCCTCCTCTACGAGGGAGTCGACCAGGCGGGCTGAGGGCCCGATCAGGCACCCCGCTCCGATCCGGGTCGCTCCCTCCACGAAGGTCATCGGCCGGATAACCGTGTTCGGGCCGACCTCCACCCCGGCGTCGACGTAGGTGGTCTCGGGATCTTCCACGCTCACGCCGGAGGCGGCCAGATCAGCGATCTTTCGCCGCCACAGCACCCGAGCAGCCGCCGCCAGCTGCAGGCGGTCGTTCACCCCTTCTATCTCGGCCGGGTCGGAGGTGGTGACCGACCCCAGACCGCCTCCCTCCCGGGCCATCACCAGCGCAGCCTGGGGCAGATAGTACTCACCCTGGGCGTTGTTGTTGTCGATCCGATCAAGTGCCCGGAACAGGGCCTCCGGCTCAAAGGCCCAGATACCGCTCGACACCTCGTTGATGCGTTTGTGGGCCTCGGAAGCATCGCGCTCCTCGACCACGTCCACTACCTCGCCGCTTGTGTCCCGCACGATTCGCCCGTAGCCGGAGGGGTTGGGTACCGCCGCGGCGAGGACCGTGGCGGGGGCGCTTGCACTGGTATGGGCATCGACCAGACGGCCGAGCGTCTCGGGGGTGACCAGCGGGCTGTCGCCCGACAGGACCAGCACGGTGCCGGCGAACCCGTCCAGAGCGGCCCGGCACCGCTTGACCGCATCCCCCGTCCCCAACAGCTCGGACTGGTGGACGAAGACGGTTCCGGGAAAATGGCTGTCCACGTACCCGCTGACCTCGTCGGCGCCGTTGCCTACCACCACCAGGACGCGGTCGACGCCGGGGAGCGAATTAGCCGCCCGCAGTACGTGATGGACCAGCGGCAGACCCGCCGCTCGGTGGAGGACCTTGGGAAGATCCGAACGAAACCGCTTTCCCGCGCCGGCCGCGAGAATCACCACTGCAAGGGGGGATTTCGACGAACCGGCAGAATCGGGTGGCGGCATCGCTATCACGCTCCGGGACAAGGATTCGAACCTTGACTAAGGGATCCAAAGACCCTGGTGCTGCCATTACACTATCCCGGATAGACGGTAAGCGTCCTCGCCTACAATTAAACACCGCCGCCGGAAGCAACCCCGGCCGGAAGGCGCCGATGGCTCCCCCAAACTCGGGCATTGACCATCTGCTGGCAAAAAACTACTCTCGTCTAAGTGCGCGAAGTCTCAGGGATGGTTTACCGCCCGCTCATTGCCCGCTGGAACCTGATGAAGGCTTCCGCGGGCTCCCTCGGCGCGAACGGTCCCCGAATGCCACTGCTCCGGCCCTCGCTGCCGTCCCTAAGCCGGCGCGCCCGCACCGCCCTCGTGGTGGCACTGACCGTTGCTGTGGGACTGAGCGCTTTGGCCGCGTCCGGCCTTCTTGCCTTGCGGCAGACGAACTCGGTGGAACGGAGCGCCCAGGACGCTTTGCGCCGCAAGTTCATAACCGGCCTCGCCGCCGCTCCGGTTCAGGTGGTCAACGAGCCGGCCGCGGAAGGCAAGGTGCCGCTTCCGGTCCAGTTCATTCCCGAACGCTCTCAGCCTTCAGCGGGAGATCCGGTTGCCGTCCTGCGTATACCGGCGATCGATGTGGACAAGGTGGTGGTCGAAGGCATCGGTGACCAACAGCTGCGCACCGCTCCCGGCCACTATCCGGGTACTGCATTGCCCGGCCAAGGGGGGACCTTTGCGGTCGCAGGCCACCGGGCTACCTACGGGGCCCCCTTCTTCAAGCTGGACCGTCTGGAGCTGAACGACACCATTCACGTGACCACCGGCCGGGGTGATTTCGTCTATACCGTCACCGGCCGGAAGGTCCGCCTTCCCTCTCAGAATGCCTCCTTGAGCTCGTACGGCCGGGAAAGGCTGGTGCTCACCACCACGGCCCCGTCGATGAAGGACGACCGGCGCCTGGTGGTCACCGCGTTGCTGCAGGACCACACAACCCGGACCTTCGCCAAGGTGGAGTTGCCGGCGGGGGATGCCGGGGAGGACTACGCCGAGGAATCGGTTCCCGACCTCCAGCTGAATCCCCTGGGCAGGCTGGCGGCCACCAATGTGACGCCCAGAGTCGTTAACCCCGCACGGCCTTCGGAAGCCGCTGCACCCCAGGCGCCGGCTCCACCCCCGCCTCCTCCC
>DATLGP010000329.1:0-4811 GCA_035540395.1 Actinomycetota bacterium | reverse complement strand
CTAGGACTTTGCCTTGGCTGCTTCTGCCGCCAGGACGGCCGAGACCTCGGCCAGCTCCCGTTCGACTGCAGCGGCCGGCTCGCCTTCCAGGACGCCTTGTTCGGCCAGGTCCTCCAGGCGGCGGCACAGGTCGGCCAGGCGGCCGGCCCCCACGTAGTAGGAGCTTCCTTTCAACGTATGGGCCGCTATTGCTACGGCCTCGTGATCCCGCTCCTGCGCCGCTCGACGAATCCGTTCGACCTGTTTCTCGGCATCGGCCAGGAATACCCCGAGGAACTTGGCGAAGAACCCTTCCTTGCCCGGCCGCTCCAGCGCCCGCAGTTCCGCCAGCTTGGTCTGGTCGATGGGACCGGATGCCTGGTGGTTGCTCAACTGTCGCGTCCCGGCTGTCTTGCCTGGGCCCGGCTGAGGTAGGCAGCAGCTTCCGAACGTCGAGCAACCTCAAGCTTGCGGAGGATCACCGAGACGTAGTTCTTGACGGTCTTGTCCGAGATCTTGAGCTCTGTCCCGATCTGCCGGTTCGTCAAGCCCTTGGCGACCAAAGCCAGCACCCGGTCCTCCTGCGCGTTCAGCCGACGCAGCTTAGGGTCACCTGAGTCGAAGCGGGCGGTCCTCAGGCGCTCGAGAACCCTTTGGGTGACCTCTGGGTCGAGGAGGGCCTTGCCCTCTCCCAGGCTTTGGAGAGACTTCACCAACTCGGCGGACTGCACGCCCTTCAACAGGTAGCCGGAAGCCCCGGCCATAATCGAGTTGAACAGCGCCTCGTCGTCGGAGAACGAGGTAAGCATGAGGATCTTGATGCTCGGATCCAGGTCGCGGATCTCCCTGCATGCCTCCACGCCGCCGCCCTCGGGCATGCGCACATCCATGATCACGATGTCCGGATGGTACAAAGTCGCCTTTTGAACCGCTTCCGGCCCGTTGGTGGCCTCGGCGACGCACTCCATGTCGTCCTGGCTTTCGACCAGAGCACGAAGGCCCATCCTCACGACATCGTGGTCGTCCACCACCATCAGCCGGAGTTTCGTCATCACACCCCCCGCGAATGCCGGGACTCTAAAGTTCACCCGGCGATGCTAAAGTCTAAGCGTTCACCTCATTCGGGGGTGGCGCAATTGGCAGCGCGGTTGACTGTTAATCAATAGGTTGCGGGTTCGAGTCCCGCCCCCCGAGCAATCAAATGTACGTAAATGAGCCCGCCCGGCCGTGGATCCTACCGCTGCCTCCCAGGCGCCGATCGAGGACCAAGTTTTGACTGTGGCATGGGGGGAATCACCTGGCTAGGGTCTTCTGCACAGGACTTCGCGTTCGGACGTGAATGGTCACAGGGTGCGAGGAGGTGAACTGGAGTGTTCGTCGACTTGGGCAGTTGGAAGTCGCTCGCGGTGCGGGGCATGGCCGCACTCTTGTTTGGACTGTTGACGCTCGCCTGGCCCGCGATGACCCTGTTTGCCCTGGTCCTCCTATTCGGCGCCTACGTCCTGGTCAACGGAGCGTTCCTGCTGATCTCCACTCTCAAGGGCGAGCAGGATGCAGAGTCACGACTGGGGCTGCTGGTCCTGGAGGGATCCGTGGGAGTGGTCATCGGAATCCTGACCTTTGTCTGGCCCGAGATCACCGCGCTGGCGCTGCTTTACCTGATCGCAACGTGGGCGATCGTCACCGGGTTGCTGGAGATAGCCTCGGCCATCCGGCTTCGCAAGCACATCAGCAACGAGTGGTTGCTCGGAGCCGCGGGCGCCCTTTCCGTCTTGTTCGGGTTGATCCTGGTGGTGATGCCCGGCGCCGGAGCCCTTGCGGTCACCTGGCTCATCGGGATCTACGCCACGGTCCTGGGGGTCCTTCTCACCGCTTTGGCCTTCAAGCTTCGCCGGCTCGAGGTGCCCGCGCAGGGGGGTTCTGCCCCGCTTGGGGTCTGAGAGTTACCAGGAGAGCTCTATCTCGATCTCGGACTCTTCGCCGATCTCGACCTCCACCTTCAACTCCACCTCGGACGGAACCTTCGCCGAAAAGCGCATGCCGTTGCGCACGAACTCCACCTGATTGTGGCGTGACAGCTGATCCGCCAACCCTCTGAGGCGTTCGGCGGCGGCTTCCCGGCTCATCGTCTGCTTTTCGGTTATCTCCAGCAGTTCGTCGGACACGGTGGCCTCCACGGTCGGTAGCCTGTGAGCGTAGCAGCCGCCACGCCGCCCCGGCCACCGGTGGGCGATAGGGTACCCGGTACCGAATCGACCGGCCAAAGGAGGCGCCGGCCCCGCAAGGTTCGATTTCCGGCCGTGATTTGCTGCGCGATACTGCGCAAGTGGCCATAGAAGAAGCCATAGCCCGCGGACAGAGCTCCCTCAAACAGGGCAGATGGGACGACGCCCGATCCCACTTCGAGGATGCTCTCCGGATGGAGGAGCGGCCCGAGGCCGTGCAGGGGCTGGCCGACGCCCTCTGGTGGTTGGGGGATGCCTCCGGATCCCTTCGGGCCATGGAGCGGGCATACGCCATTTACCGACAGGCGGGGGCGGACTTGGAATCGGCGATCATGTGCCTGTGGATCGCCGGCACCCACCTGAAAAGCTTCGGGAGCCGGGCGGCATGCAGCGGGTGGATAGCCAGGGCGGACCGCATCGTCGAGCAGGCGGATCTACAGGTCCTGAAAGGATGGATGTCCTGGAGCCGCTCGTTCGAGGCGACCGACCCGGCGGTCGCCAGGGCCCACGCCGAGCAGTCTCTGGCGGCTGCCCGTGAGCAGGGGGACCGGGACCTCGAGCTGTGCGCTTTGGCCGAGCTGGGCAAGGCGCTGGTGGGTCTCGGGCAAGAACGGGACGGAATGGCCCTGATCGACGAGGCAATGGTGGCGGCGATGGGGGGTGAGCCGGGCAGCCTCGACACGGTGGTGGTGACCTGCTGCTCGATGATGGGAGCCTGCGACCTGGCGGCCGACCTCGGCCGGGTGGTCGAATGGTGCCGGGCGGCCGACGGGTTCATGCAGACGTTCGGGTCCCCCTTCCTCTACGCGGACTGCCGCCTGCGATACGGCGGCGTGCTGCTGGCCACCGGCCTGTGGGACGATGCCGAGCGCGAGCTGCTTGCGGCGGCCCGCGCCACGACTCCGGACACCGGCTACTACAACCACGCGATCGCTCGACTGGCAACCCTGCGCATCCGGCAGGGCCGGCTGGAGGAGGCGAGCTCCCTTCTGGATCAGATGGGGGACCACCACGCCGCCCTGCTGCCGCTCGCAGAACTTCACGGCCTCAGGAACGATCATCGGATAGCCGAGAAGCTGCTCGGCAGGTATCTGGCGCTCGACGAGCCAGAGGCGGTGGAGCGAGCTCAGGCTTTGACCGAGCTGTCGAGTTGCCTACTGGCTCAAGGCAAATTTGACGCGGTCCACCGTGTCAACGGGCAGCTCGAGGCTTTGGCCGGAAAGGGGACGGTTCGGGCGGCCGCCCTCCACGCCTTCGCCGCCGGCCGGGCCTTCGCTGCATCGGAACAACCTGCCGAGGCCGAGCCGTTGCTCGAGCGCGCAATGCGCTTGTTTTCCGCGCACAGGCTTCCCTACGAGACCGCACGGTCAAGACTGGCTCTGGCCGGCGTCCTGGCCGGGCAGCCCGAGGTGGCGATTGCCGAGGCCCAAGGAGCCTATTCCACCTTCGAGCGCCTGGGGGCAGCGGGCGATTGCGATGCTGCGGCAGAACTTATTCGCTCGCTGGGCGGTCCGGCGCGGACCGGGCCGAAGCACGTCGGCGTGCTCACCCGGCGCGAGCAGGAGGTGCTGCGGCTGCTGGGAGCCGGGTTGTCCAACCCCGAGATCGCCGAGCGTCTGTTCGTCAGCCGCAAGACGGTGTCGCACCACGTAAGCAGCATCCTCGGCAAGCTCGGACTGCATAACCGGGTTCAGGCCGCGGCTTTTGCCGTCGGCGGACTGAAACCCGGTGCCGACCGTTTCTCGCCTCGCTGAGGTTTTGAGATGCTCGGTCCCGGGGTAATTCCCGAACCACAAGGGGAGGTGGTACATGATCAAGAAAAATCGTGCCGTCCATACGGTACTTGCAGGACTTTTATCGATATTTTTGCTTGCCGCATGCAATGGAGCTGAAGAGCCGGCGGAGACGGAGACCAGTCCGACTACGGGAGAAGCCGGTGCTTTTGAGATAAGCGGGACCGTCCGGGCGGTCGAGGTGGAGGACGGCGAAGCATCGCCGACGCCCAGCCCGACCGACGACGACGAAGAGACCCCCGCCGCAGGTGCAACCGGCACTCCCGGCGCCGGAACGACCCCGACGCCCACCGGGCCGCTGGCTCGCCTGGTGATTGAGATCGAGTCGATCAACCCGGAGCCGGCTGAGCTGTGTGACGTCGACGAGGGCGACACGGTGACATTGGTGGTAACCGAGGCTACCGCGATCGACCCGCAGCGTTCTCTGCAGGACCTCGAGGAGATCGTAGACCGCACGATCACGGCCGCAGGTAACGCCGAAGAGCTGGCGGAAGACGACCAGACGGGTACGCCCGGGGCAACCCCCGGTGAGGCTACGCCGGGAGCCGGGACCGAAGGTACTCCCGCAACTCCGGGCCAGGGGACCACAGGGACTCCCGCAACGCCCACCCCCACCGGCACCCCCGGAATCATCGGTAACCTGTTCGACCAGACCGCCGGCCAGGGATGCCACTTCGAGGTGGTCCAGCTGACCATCGAGGAAGAGGAAGGCGCAACGCCGGGTACCGGTGGCCTGCCGACGACCCCGACCCCGGCTCCTGCCGGAGGCCAGGGCAACATCGGCGGCACCGACGACACCCCGACCCCGGGCTGT
>DATLGP010000328.1:0-3683 GCA_035540395.1 Actinomycetota bacterium | reverse complement strand
CCCCCAGAGCAAGGCACAGCGGACTTACCCGCTCCCGTCGGGAGGGCCTACCGATGAGATCTTCCCCGGCCCCCCGGGCGACAAGCCGTTTGATCTGCTCTCCCAGGGGCGCTGTCGCGAGCTGTTGAGGATGGTGAACAGCTGGGGACCCAGCGGAGCACGGGACCCGGGCCGAGATGCGACCCTCGTTTACCGAGGGGCGGCCCACGCGTGCCTTCACGACTGGGAGAAGGCATCGGCCGATCTGGCTCAGCTGCGCAGCCGCGGCGCCAGGTTTTCAAACTGCGCCGCCCGCAGCGCCGCCCTGCGGTGGCTGGAGGATCTGGTGCTGGCCCACGAGCAAGATCCCTCTTTTGCCCCGAGCTTCGTCGCCAACTCACGCAGGGGATCGGCATCCGCCTGTGAGGCCGGGGGGTCTGATGAGTCTGCTGAGGAAAGCGAGCGGGGATCTCCCGACGAGCAAGGGTCGCCCGGCCAACCAGAGTCCCCCGGCGAACAGGAGTCCGACGCGGTCGACGACCGTCCGTCGGGAGGAGGCGATGTCTGACCCGCAAGCTCCGCCTCCTGGTGAGGGCTGGCGTTCCGCCCTAAGGGGCATCGCGGCACTGGTTGCGCCCACCACGGTGGTTACTGCGCTGCTGTACTACTTCGGGTGGGCACGTACCAGCACGCAGGCCCACCTAATGGGCCTGGAGCAGAGCTTATTCGGTTATTCCGCCCGCGATTACATCCTGCGCAGCATGTCGTCGCTGTTCACACCGCTATTCGTCGGACTGGTGGTAGTCCTGGTGGGGATAGCGCTGCACATGGCGATCATCAGAGTGGCCCTTCCGCCGGCCGGGCCCCCTCGGAGTCGGCGAACCCTGCGGTTGTTTGCTCTGGTGCCGATGGTGGTTGGCGGCGCCATGGGGGTAGCTGGATTCCTCGGGGCCGCTGGACTGCCCCGGGACGTTGATACGAGGGTGACCGAGGAGGCGCTCACTATCCTGCAGGTAATCTTTCCACTGTCGGTCACCGTGGGTATCGGGCTGGTGGGGTATGGCGTGCATCTGCGGCGCCGGCTGGTGGGCTCAGACACCGAGGGCGAGGAGCCGACCGGTGAGGAGCGAGCCCTGAGATTGCTCGCTGCCGCGGTGTTTCCGCTCCTATTACTCCTCGGGATGTTTTGGACCGTCTCCAAGTACGCCGCACTCAAAGGCCGCGAACTCGCGGCCGTGGTCGAGAACAGGATGCCTTTCCTTCCCGACGTCACCATTTACAGCGGCCGCCGGCTCGAGCTGCAGCCCCCGGTGACCGAGCGCGAGGTTGGCTCGGCGGAATCGGCGTTTCCGTTTCAGTACACCAACCTCAAGCTGTTGTTCCTCAGCGACGGAAAGTACTTCCTGCGCCCGACCGGGTCGACGCTCAATATCGTGATTGCCGATAGCCAGGACCTCAGGTTCGAATTCTCCAAACCGAGTTTCGATAGTTAGAGCTTGCAATTGTTAGCAGAATGGGATGGCCTCGACCACTTAGCCGGACCTCGGTCAGTGGGGGCGAAAAAGGGGGAAAGCACCCTTTTTTCTCGGCTCGCTTTATGCCAATGTTTGCGTGGCGGCAGTAGTTGGCGACGAAGAGCCCGCGCTAGGTAACTGCTGCTCGTAAGTGGGGGCTGGTGTGGGAGAACTTCCGCAGAGTGAACCTAGTCCGCGGTCCGGACCGTTCGTGCCCGAGGTACTCGACCGCACGGTCATCGCGGTCCCGCTTCTCAGTCAGCTGACCAACGAGGCGGAGATTGCGGTGGAGGAGGCTGCGCCGACGCCGACCGTCTACCCGGTGATCATCGATCTGAACCTGTCGTTTCACGGTGGCCCGGACGGTGCGAAAGAGCGAGCCAAGGAGCTGATCGACCGAGCGATCTCGAGCAAGGCGACCCACGCTACCGACGATCAGGGGGTCAACCGACCGAAGAGCGACCTCAGCCAGCAGTATCTATTTGCCTCCCTACAGGCCGAGGTGATCCGGGAACTGGTGCGGCTCGATAATCAGCAGAGCGGCCAGATTGCTTCCAGCAGCCAGCGGGCGATCTTTCGGATCTGGCCCGACTTTCCGGTGAAGCGCATGATCCACGAATCGGTCAGCACGGTTAAGGCCGACGCCGCCAAGGCTGCTTTCGCCGCCTCGGGTGACGGCATAGTCTGGGCGGTTGTCGACTCCGGCATCGAGGCTGCCCACCCCCATTTCTTAAAGCACAAGAACCTAGAGGTCCCGGCGCCGATGGAGCATCAGGACTTCAGCGGCGTGAAAGACCAGCCTCTGGTCGACGAGTTCGGCCACGGAACCCATGTGGCGGGCATCATCGGGGGAGAGCTGGCGGCCACTGCGGAGAAGCCGATTCGCGCCTTCGCCCGGCATCGGGATGAGAACGGCGAGGTCACCTACAACGAGGTGACCCTGACGTCGATGGCCGGCATGGCGCCCAAATGCAAGTTGCTCAGCCTGAAGGTGCTGAATGCCCAGGGCGGCGGGCTGGCCAGCAACCTGATTGCCGCCATCGCCTACATCCAAAAGGTAAACGGATACGGGCGCAATATCCGCATCCACGGGGTCAACATGAGTGTCGGCTACGACTTCGAGCCGGAATGGTTTGCCTGCGGCCAGAGCCCGCTGTGCGTCGAGGTCAACCAGCTGGTGCGCTCGGGTGTGGTGGTGGTGGTTGCTGCCGGCAACACCGGATATGGGTGGTTCCAGAGTCAGTCGCTCGGAACGGTGGCGGTAGGGATGGACCTCACGATTAACGATCCGGGCAACGCCGAGGAGGCCATAACCGTCGGCTCAACCCACCGGGTGGCTCCCCACGTCTACGGGGTCTCCTATTTCTCCTCAAAGGGACCGACCGGCGATGGAAGGCTAAAGCCCGACCTGGTGGCGCCAGGCGAGAAGATCCTGTCCTGCGCTGCCGGCACCCGCCTCGAGGAGGCCAGGGATCGGGCGGGGGAGTGCGACTACCTGGAGGACAGCGGAACCAGCATGGCGGCGCCCCACGTCTCGGGAGTCATCGCCTCCTTTTTGTCCATCCGGGGAGAGTTCAAGGGCCGGGCCCAGGAGGTCAAGCAGGTCTTTGTCTCGACCGCCACCGACCTGAAGCGGGAGCGGAGCTTTCAGGGCAACGGGCTGGTTGATCTGATGCGGGCGATTCAGTCGGTGTAGGCCACTTTTTAGAAGAGGAGGCCGGTGCAGGAACTGTCGGGGTTTGCCTATTTTGAGGTGGAGTTCACCCGGGACGGCCAGGTGTTCGACAGCAAAGCGGTAACCGCCGGGGAGAAGGTCCTGGACGACCGGTCGGTCACTGACCTGATCGTCATCTCACACGGCTGGAACAACGACATGGGACAGGCCCGGGCGCTGTACCGACGCTTTTTCGAAGTGACCCGTCAGATGTTCGACTCCTCCTATCCCGAGCTGGCCACCCGGTCGTTTGCGGTGATGGGAGTGCTGTGGCCCTCCAAAAAGTTTGCCGAAAGGGAGCTGATCGCGAGCGGAGCCGCCTCCGGCCGCTCGGTGGTCACCGACACCGTGGTCAAAGATGACCTGGACGACCTGAAGGCGGTGTTCGACGATCCCGGAGCCGAGGAGGCGATCGACAAGGCCAAGGACCTGGTCGGCCGCCTCGACGACAGTCCGTCTGCCCGAAAGCAGTACGC
>DATLGP010000327.1:0-4688 GCA_035540395.1 Actinomycetota bacterium | reverse complement strand
CTGCGCAACGACAGCCAGTGGTTCGACCTGGTCCCCGGTCTCAACCGGCTCACCTTCACCCGGCAAGGCACCACCGGCATCTCCACCCTCACCGTGCGGCACCGCGACGCCTTCTCCACCGTCGGCGCTCCTTCCGGATCGGGGGCCGAGCCGCTGCCGGGCGTCGGGATATCCGAGCAGCTCGTCGTCCCGATCCTGGTGTAGACGTTGCCCGAGCCCAAAGACGTCATCAAACTCGTCGACCAGACCGGAGACGTGATCGAGGAGCTCGAGAACGCCCGGCTGAAAAGCTTCGATCAGATCCTGAACGCCCCGGGGGGATGCGAGTTCGAGATCGACGTGCTGGACCTCAAAGCCGGTCTGCTGGTGGAGCCGCTGACCTACGAAATACAGGTCTGGCGGCACGAGCAGCTGCTGGACTGGTTCGCCCCGTTCCGGCCGATCCCCGATGCCGGCCAGCTCTCGGTCGGCTGCATGGGCCTGCTCGGCTACTTCGACTTCCGCTTCGTCGACGCCGACCTCACCTACAACGGCCTCGACCAGTTCACGATCGGATGGAACCTGCTGCACTACGCGCAGACCTTCCACCCCGGCGCCGGCCTCAATATCAGCCCCTCCGGCTTCATCGGATCGGGAGTGCTCCGAGACCGCTCCTACTCCAGGGACGAGGGCGGCAACATCCTGCACAAGCTGGAGCTGTTCACGGGCCTGATTCAGGGCTTCGACTACTCGATCGAGGTCTTCCCCGACGGCCGGCGGGAGTGGACGCCCTACTACCCGATGAAGGGAACGGTCCGCTCGAACCTGACCCTGGAGTGGGGGCGCAACATCCGCTCGTTCAGCCTGCCTCGCGACGGGACCCGCAAGGCAAACTACGTGATCTCCAAGGGCGCCGGCGAGGGCCCGGACAAGCTGCAGCAGACGTGGTTCGACCAGCCGTCGATCGACTCCAGCGTCCTGATGATGGATGTGACCTCCGACGAGTCGGTGACCGAGCTCCCCACGCTGCTCGAGAAGGCCAAGGCCCAGGTAGCGGCCCGTCACAAGACGGTGGTCCTGCCGACGATCACCGTCGGGGACGACCCGGTGCCGACGATCGGCGTCATAAAGACCGGGGACATGGTGCCGGTCAAGATCGACCGGGGGGCTGCTCAACTATCGGGCCTGCACCGGGTGGTCTCGATCTCCTACGACCCGGAACGGGATGAGCAGACGCTGACCCTTAACGAGGTGCCGGAGTGAGCATCGCCATCCTGGAGCCGGATCCGCTCAAGGACATTGCCGACCTGCGGCGCGCGGTGCGCGAGCTGCAGCAGGGCCGGGGCGGAATCATCTTCGACCCGAACGGAGGCCGGACCTTTCCCGGAGGGATCACAATCGGCGAGACCTTCGTCTGGGACCCGGTCCCGCCGCCGACGGATCTATTGCTTAGCTGGGGGTCCGATTTCGACCGGATCTTCATCGATGCCACCTGGTCGCCTCCGGGGGGAGACAACGCCGACCAGGTGGCCACCTACCTGGCCGAGCTCACCGAGACCGGGGTGGGCGTGGTCCAGGCGCAGGGGGGCCTCGGAGGCAACTCCTTCCGGTTCACCGGGATCAAGCCCAACACCGAGTACTCGGTCCGGGTCTGGAGCTACAACCGCCTAGGCCGGCCCTCGACGCCGCTGGGCCCCGAGTTGATCACCACGGGGACAGATTCAACCGCGCCGTCCGCCCCCACCGGCTTCGCCCTGCGCACCGGTATCGGCGCCATCCTGGCCACCTGGGCGGAGAACCCCGAGGAGGACGTCAGGCTCGGCCGGGGCATGTACGAGGTGGAGATCTCGCAGTCGCCCCTTCTGGGCTCCGACGGCCGCTTTGCGGTCGTGGAGGACTCAAAGCGCACCGCCGCCCTGGTCCAGGACTTTTCCGGCCTGACCCCGACCCCCCCGCGCTACGTCCATGTGCGGGCCATCGACAGCTCAGGCAATTTCGGTCCCTTCTCCGCCACCCTGTGGACGATACCCAACCAGGTCCAGGAGCCCGACCTGGCCAACTTTGCGGTTACCACTGCCAAGATCGCCGATCTGGCCGTGAACAACGCCAAGATCAACAACGTCGCCGCCGGCAAGCTGACCTCCGACTCCATCACCACGGCGATCCTGACGATCGAGGGCGCCGGCATGCTCCGGATGGGCCGCACGTCGGCGCCGTTCAACTACTTGATCGAGGACGCCTCCGGCCTGCGGTTCTACAGCGGGGGCTCAGCACCCTTCACCGGCGGCACGCTGGTCATGGACCTCAACATCCAGACAGGCAATGCGTTCTTCGGTGGCAGCCTGTCGGCCGGGGTGTCGATCACCTCCCCGGTCATCACCGGAGGCGCCATCACCGGAACCGTTTTCCAGACGGCAACCTCAGGGCCGCGCGTCGCGCTGACAACGACTGGTCCGGACGCCCATCAAGTGGCCGTCTATGGCCCAAGCACGCTGACTGAGGCCGGTTATCTATACACCGTTCAGGACGGCACGGGCACAGCTCGTCAAGGCAGGACCACCCTGCAAAGTGCAGGCGCCGGTGGCGGATACGCCGCCTTCCTGCATCTGAGTTCCAACAGCAACAGTGGAGCCATCCTCTCCTCGGCCGTCCTCGAAGCACAGCGCGCGGTAATGAGCAGCTATGGAGGCGGATCGATTGCAGTCGCCAGCGACGTGACCATCGTTGCCAACGCGAGCGGCCGTATAGATCTCAACGACAAAGTTGCTCTGTCGATGGCTGGCTTCCAGCAAGTCCTAGTGGATGGTGGAGTTCCTGGACAGATAGGCACCATATCTTTCTTGGTCAATGTCACCGGGCTGGGCTTTCGCCGCCTGTGGGTCGGCGTCCCGGACTCCGGCGGCGCCGGTAGGCGCGCCGTCTACGTTCCCAACACCTGAGAAGGAGGCTGTGGATGAGCATCATCGAGTTCTTGACCCACCCGGATGTGCTCGCCGCGATGGCGGCGGGCTGGGGCTTTGGCTGGCAGATTTCCAAACGTCTGCCGTTCTGAGAGAGGAGAGATCCATGGGAACCGTACAGATCGACCCCCGCCGTTGGGGCAACGTGCTCAAGCGCCTACAGCAGAGCTCTTCCGAAGCCGTACGCTTCGCCGTCCAGGCTGAGATGAACGCTGAGGCGCTCGACCAGGTCGAGGAGCAGCACGCGGCACAGCTGCAGTCCATCTTGCAGCCCAAGCCGCCCGACGGCGGCAAGCCGGCTCCGAAGCGCAAGCTGGCCGCAGTCGAACCCGAGGGCCAGGCGGCCAAGAAGTGAAGCTTCAGCCGGCACTGGAGACTGCGGAGCGGATCGGCAAGAACACGCGGGTCTTTCTTCAGAGTCTTACCGCCCTCGACGCCGGCCGAGACTCCTACGTCATCTACGTCCGGCTGGCGGACGGCAAGACCATCCACCCGGTGAGTTCCCCCGAGGACTGGCCGCCCCCTAAGGGGTGATGCCGCCGGTATCACCCGGCCCCTGCGCGGTGACGGGGGCCGAATACTCGGATGCAAGATGAACTCACAGCCGAGCGAGGCCGCCCCAGAGCCTGAGCGCAAGAACTGGAACGTCGACTTCCGGCTGCAGGTCTACAAGCGCCGGGACGGCGACTGGTCGTGGCGGATCATCTCGGTCCACAACGGCAAGAACCTGGTCCCTGAGGGCTACCGCAACAAGGGCGAGATGCTCGAGCTGCTCTCCCGGCTGTTTCCGGGGGCCGAGGTGCATGAGCAACAGCCCTGAGGACGAGCGCATCGCCGAGCTGTTGGATCAGCTGGAGCACGCCACCTCCGACGAGGAGCGGCGGGCGATTGAACTCAAGCTAATCGCACCGTCGGACAACCGGCCGACCGAAGCGGATCCCGACTGATGGCGCTCGACCTGGAGGCCACCGCCCGGTTCATCGCCAAGTGGGAAACCTTCGTCGGCTTCGTCTACGACGACGGGTATTACCCGCCCCGTCGATACACCGGGGGGGCGGTCAAGGGAACGCTGACCATCGGCTACGGCGAGACCGATAAGGCGTTCATCGCCCGCTACCGCGAAAGCGGGGTCACCCAGCCGGTGGCATGGATACAGCTGCGCCAGCGCATTCTCGAATTCAACCGCCACATGCGGGCCCAGTTGGGGCCGGTTCCCCTCACGGCCAACCAGGAGGGCGCGGTCACTTCCCTTGTTTACAACATCGGCCCGGGCAACGACGCCAAGCGCACCGGTTGGAAGTACTCGCCGGTCCTCCAGGCGCTTCGGGGTGGGGACTACGGAGCGGCGGCCGCCAGTTTCAGCCATCACAACAAGGCGGGCGGCAAGGTGTCGCAAGGACTCATCAACCGCCGGCGAGAAGAGGCGGCATGGTTCCGCTCGAGTACCCCGGCAGCTTCGCCCGGCGCGCCCGGCCTGCCGACGTTCGAAGCAGTGCGTCACCAGTTCGCCCGTTGGGATGGCACCGCCGAAGGACCGCGCAACAACGAGGTGGTCTTCAACGACTGGTATTACGGTCGCAAGGTCTTCGGCGCCGCTTATCCCTGGTGCGCCGCTTATGTTTCGTACGCGCTGTACCACGCCGGGATGCCAATCCCCGCCACCACGTCGAAGGGATTCGTCTCCACCGTGGCCGGCGCGCAGTGGTTCCAGAAGCGTGGCCGGTGGACCCGCACCCCGGCGGTCGGCTC
>DATLGP010000326.1:0-2816 GCA_035540395.1 Actinomycetota bacterium | reverse complement strand
GGTCAGGGGAAACGCCAGCGCGGGCGCCCGGGGCCCGATGTTGCGGCTGATGGTGTTCGTGGTGTCCTCTACTGCGATCGGACGGGTTGGCTGAAAGAGAAAGAACAGCAGAAACGGCATTGCCCCGAGCAGGGCGAGCATGGTGAGCCGGATCGGCCCCGAAGCGCCGAGGTTGTCCATGCGGTACCGAATCCGGGCCGAACGAAGGGCCTGCTCTCGCCGCATTTCGTAGATGCGGGTCTCGAGCCGGTACCGAAAACGAGCCGTCCGATCCGAAGCCATGGCAGTTAGTACACCACAGCCCGCAACTTGATGGTTACAGACGCCACCTGCGGACCCCGCGGGTCAAAAAGAAGCCGCCGCCCGGTCCCGGGCGTCGAGGCAGGCCTTCTCGTAGACCGCGTCCACCAGGCGGCACAGCTCGGTGGCTTTGACGGTGTTGTGGTCGTTATACACCGCGTTCAGGGATGCCCCGACAATGCAGTATTCCCTCAGCGTCTCCCCCCCGAGGTTGCAGCCGGCAACCACCTTCTGGGGGTCCAGCAACGAGTTGCCGCTGATGTCCCGCCCCATGCTCTGGTAACAGTCGTCGGCGAAGTCTGCTTCCACTGCGTCGCAGATCTCAAACCCCTTGGCGAGGTCCTGGTTGGAGCGCCAGAGGATATACGAGGTCTGCATGCCGAAGCACTCGTCCTTGTACTGGGTCTCCACTGCATTGCACGGGTAAACCAGGTCGTCTTCCTTGAAGGTGGCTTCGGTGTGGCCCTCCTGGGCGGACACGACATTTTGCATAAAGGCCCCCGAGGCGCACGAGCTGAGCTCCCACGGGTCGGTCAACCTCTCGCAGTAGGGCAGGGATTGGAACAGGTCGGCGTCGAACCTGAGCATGATGCCGTGGCCTACGCCGTGGACGCAGTTGTAGTGGACGAACGAGTATTGGTTCTTCGCCGGTTCGTCGCAGAAAGTCGGGACTTCGTCCAGGAGCTGTTGGTCGTCGTACTCGGACATGAGCTGCTCCACCACCCCGTGGTAGTAGCCGGACCAGCAGGCGGACGCCTCGAACGAAAGAGCTTCACCCAGGCTCGAATAGTATCCGGCCGCTTCCCGGCCCAGGTCGTGGGTGATCTGGTGGCACTGCGAGGCGACGTACTCATCTGACTCCGCAACCTCCAGGACGCGAGCTACCGCCACGCCGGCGTCGTCGCTGCGCATCAAAGCAGAGAAGTATGTCTTGTAGCAGTTGGGCTGTCCGACTGCAAGGCCGGCGCATTCCTGTACGTCGGCAACCGGTTGGGCCGACAGCGCGTCGTTGGGAGCGGCGGCGCCCGCACGACCGGAGCCGGCGGTCGGGTTCAATAACGCCAGCGAAGAGGCGAGCACCAGCACGGCAGCCAGGCCGGCGAGCTCCAGTCGGAGGGTCTTGCCGAACTTCGGGTCGCCCATGCTTGCCGGGTTGGACCGGACCCGCTGATCGTGGGCCCAGGCGAGCGGAAGGATCACCACCAGCAACAGCGCCAGCTTGATCGACAGGGCTACGCCGTAGCTGTTGCCGAACAGGTTCGTGCCGATGTTCGCCCACAGCGCCTCGGCGCCGGTGATCACCAGCACCAGCAGGCTCCAGCCGGCCGCCCGGGCAAAGCGGGGGAAAAATGCGGCCAGCACGGCCGAACGGTCGGCCGCGGCGACGTCCGTCCGCCGGGCGTTGGCGAGCCACAGGGCGACGACGCTCAGGGGCCCGACCCACAGGGCGGCCGCCAGGATGTGGGCCGAGCTGACGAAGGCGGCCACCTCGGGGGCCCGGTTCACGGCCAGGTGGCCTCCCACGGATCCGGCCAGGACCGCAAGGGCTATTGAGATCCCGATCTTGCGCCAGCGGGCGTCGCTGCGGCCCTGATACGGCTGCGCGGATACCGGTCCGGCAAATACCGCGGCCGCAGCCAGAAACAGTAGGAGAACCAACTCGAACCCAATGCCGCTCGTGGACAGGGCCCTGCCTACCCGGGAAACCGTCGTGCCGCCTTGAAACGAGTTGGAGAGGATCGTGATGGTGGCGGCAAGCCGCACTCCGGCGCCCCAGATCGCCAGGCGAATGCCCCGGCCTAGCCAAAGCCGGCTGAGGCTCCACAGGTCCCGGCCGCCGGGAGTCCAGGTGGAGGCCGCTCCCGCCATCCAGAAAAGGATGAACAGCGCACCGACGGCCAGGCTTAGCCCCAGGTACCAGACGAAGCGGCCCATGGCCCCCGCGGCATCGACTATTCGATCCTGAGCCGACAAGGATTGGAACCGGGCTGCGTCGACTTGCTCCTGGGAGACGTCGCCCACCCCGAAGACCACCTCGCCGGATGCCCGGTGTCCGTCCCCGCCGATGGACTGCCAGCCGGCGCCGTAAGTGCCCTCCGGCAGCTCGGGAAGAGTGAACTCCAGCTCGGTGGCCTTTTCGTTCGAATCGGTGGCAAGCCGGGTTCCCGGGTAGACCGTGCCGTCGGTATCGAGGATCCGCACCGTGACCGTCCGGGGATCCACCGGGTCGGTGAATTCCAGTCGCAGGCTGGCGGGGGGAGAGTCCAGGCGGCTGAGGTTGGCCGGCGTGCTGCCGGCAAGCGAAGTGTGAGCAGACGCGGGCAATGCTGCGGTCACCAGGAAGACGCCCGCCAGGACGGCAGAGGTCAGTACTCGGCGGAACGTCCGGGTGATGGTCAGGGTTTCGGCTCCACGGCCGGGAAGCGGTTGGTCATCCAATCTCCGGAGACAAGTTTAAGCATGACGGCCGCTCAAGCCGTACGTAGGCGCCGGGGCAGCGTGGAGCGTTAAGGATC
>DATLGP010000325.1:0-1505 GCA_035540395.1 Actinomycetota bacterium | reverse complement strand
CGGTTGGGCTGCCCGGTGGTACACAGTCTGCACCTGCCGCCTGACCCGGCAGTCTCCCGGGCGGTCGCCGAAGCCCAGAGCAGCCCCCGCCCTCCCGTTGTGGCCGCGGTGTCGCGCTCTCAGCTGGAGGGTTGGCGAAGGCTCAACCGGATAGACGTACTGCTGCCCGCCGGCATACCGACCGCGCGCATTCCCTGGTCGGCAACGGCGTCCGGCGGCCTGCTGCTTGCCGGCAGGATCAGCCCCGAGAAGGGCGTGCTGGATGCCGTTCAAATCGCTGCCGTCTGCGGAATGCCGCTGACGATTGCAGGGAACCGGTACGACGAGGACTACGCCCGCCGGGTTGACGAGGCGGCCGAACGTGCGGGGGGAATCCGCTTCGCCGGGTCGCTACCCCGCCGCCGGCTGTGGGACCTGATGGCAAGTTCGGCGGCGCTGCTGTTTCCGATCCGCTGGGAGGAGCCCTTTGGGCTGGTCACGGCAGAAGCGCAGGCCGCCGGCTGCCCGGTAGTGGGGTACCGGAGAGGGGCTCTGTCGGACGTCATCGCAGATGGCGAGACCGGCATCGCAGTGGATCCGGGAGACCTGCAGGCGGCGGCCGGGGCGGTTCCCAGGGCTATGGCCTTCAACCGGCGCCGCTGCCGCCTTCATGCCGAGTCGGCACTGGACATAGGGCCGCCGGTCGAAGCCCATCTGCGGCTCTACGAACGTCTGGCGGCGGGGGAAGCTGCGGCCGGCTGAGTGTTACGGCTCTCGGCCGGGCTCTACCTCCTGAAGCCGGGCCATGCTGAACATGTAGACGTGCTCGGCCGAAGCGCTGCCTTCAATTGCCTCAACCAGAAAGGCGGTGTGGTCTCCCACCGGAATCCGGCGGATCACCCGGCCGACAATCCGGCTGGGGCATGCGTCCAGGAGGGGGACCCGCCCGGGCCCTTCGGTCCATGCACATCGGGAGAACTTGTCGACCTCGTGTCCCGAGTGGGAGCCGAATAGGTCGACCACCTCGGTCCTCTCCCTCGGAATGAGGTGAACCGCAAGCCACTGGGCCGCGCCTGCCACCTCATGGGTGTGGTTCTTCTCGGAGATGCACACCAGCAGCCTGGGCGGGTCGACGCTGCACTGGCTGACGAAGCCCACCAGGCATCCCGAGCGGCGGTCTCCGGCGGCAGCGGTGACGATGAACATCGGGAAGTCCAGCTTGTCCAGGAAGCCGTCGATGTCGTTCGGCAAGGTTTAAGCGCCGTTGCTCCTACAAAAGCGCAGGAACTCCTCCCTCATCGACGGGTCGTTTTCGTAGTTGCCTCTCCAAAACGACGTCCAGGTCCTGGACTGCTCCTCTCGCACCCCCCTCATCTGGGTGCATAGATGGGTACCTTCCAGGTGAACCGCAACTCCGTGGGGCTCCAGCAACTCGACCAGGGTGTCGGCGATCTGCTGGCCGACCCGCTCCTGCACGGTGAACCGGCGGGCGAACAGCCGCACCAACCGGGTGAGCTTGGAGATCC
>DATLGP010000324.1:0-5232 GCA_035540395.1 Actinomycetota bacterium | reverse complement strand
CGGCCCTCCCGCGCCGCCCGGCGGGCTCGAGGTGCCCGGCCTGTAGCGCCCTGCCCAGCGTCCCGGCAACTTCATCTGTTTCGGTTCGAAATGGGTGAATTGGGTGGCGATGCCCCGGCGTAGACAGGCTTTTTGGGGAATATGGCCCGTGCGCCGCGAGTTGAACGAATTGGGAATCCGCCGGCGACGAGCCGCGTAGGGGCTATAGAAGAGCCTTCGCTAAACTGATAAGCTGGTTGGGCAGCGGGTACCCAAATGCGCTATTCACCAGATACTCCTCAGGCGCAACCTTTTATCACCCGGAAAGGGTTCCAATCATGGCGATAGAACAATTCGATCCCGTTCTCGCGGAGAACGAAGCGGTCCGAAAGATCCAGGAAACCTACAAGTACGGCTGGCACGACGCCACTTCGTACGACGAGGCGCCCTCGCGCGGCCTTTCGCACCAGGTGATCGACATGATCTCCGATCGCAAGAACGAGCCTGACTGGATGCGTAAGAACCGGCACAAGGCGCTTGATTACTTCTACCGCCGCCCGATGCCCACCTGGGGGGCGGACCTGTCGGAGATCGACTTCGACAACATCTTTTATTACATCAAGCCCACCAACAAGGTCACGAAGTGGGAAGACATGCCCGAGAACATCCGGGACACCTGGGACAAGCTCGGCATTCCCGAAGCCGAGAAGAACTTCCTCGGCGGAGTGACCGCCCAGTACGAGTCCGAGGTCGTCTACCACTCCACGCAGACCCACCTGGAGGACATGGGCGTCATCTTCACCGATATGGACACCGCCCTGCGGGAGCACCCGGACCTGGTGAAGGAGTACTTCGGGACCATCATCCCGGCCAACGACAACAAGTTTGCCGCGCTGAACACCGCGGTCTGGTCCGGAGGGTCGTTCATCTGGGTCCCCAAGGGTGTCTCGGTAGAGGTGCCGCTGCAGGCCTACTTCCGGATCAACCAGGAGAACATGGGACAGTTCGAGCGCACCCTCATCATTTGTGAGGACGAGTCCTGGGTTCACTACGTCGAAGGCTGTTCGGCGCCCACCTACTCCAGCGACTCCCTGCACTCGGCGGTGGTCGAGATAGTGGTCAAGGACAAGGCACGATGCCGGTACACGACGATCCAGAACTGGTCGAACAACGTCTACAACCTGGTGACCAAGCGGGCGGTTGCCCACAAGGACGCCACGATGGAGTGGATCGACGGCAACCTGGGGTCCAAGGTCACGATGAAGTACCCGGCGGTGATCCTTGCCGGGGAGGGTGCGAAGGCCGAGATCCTGTCCGTCGCCTATGCCGGGACCGGCATGCACCTGGACGCCGGCGCCAAGGTCACCCATGTTGCACCGAACACCCAGTCCACCATCGTGTCCAAGTCCATTTCCAAGGACGGCGGACGGGCCGGTTACCGGGGACTGGTGCGAATCGACGACGGGGCTACCAACGCCCGCTCGACCGTGCGTTGCGATGCGTTGATCCTCGACGAGGACTCGCGCTCCGATACCTACCCCTACAACGAGATCGAGGAGGAGACCGGGTCGGTTGGTCACGAGGCCACCGTCTCGAAGGTCGGCGACGAACAGCTGTTCTATCTACAGAGCCGCGGCATCGACGAAACCGAGGCCATGAGCCTCATCGTCCGAGGCTTTATCGAGCCGATCACCAAGGAACTGCCACTTGAGTACTCGGTTGAGCTCAACCGGCTGATCCAACTTCAGATGGAGGGGTCCATAGGCTAGGCAGTATCTGCAGATCACTCCGGCTGTCGGGCGCCGTCACCAGGCGCTGCCACGTGTGCGGCGCCGGAGATGTAGGTTAAGGCGCGGAAGTCGCCCGCCCGGTTTCAGCTTCCTGAATGGGACGCGACCCTCCACCATCAGGCCCTTGTGCTGCATGTTCGCAGCCGGGGATGGCAAACTTTGAGAATTGACGCGAGGTTTCAATGGGATTCACCCTAAATGACGTAGAGGCTCTCAGTGTCTCCCTGGACGAGCCGGACTGGGTTCTGGAACGGCGTCTCGAGTCGTGGGGCTGGTTCGAGAAGATGGAACTTCCAGGCGAGAAGGAGGAGCCCTGGCGGTATACAAACCTCGCCCGGCTGAAGTTCAAGCTGGAGGACTTTTCGGTTGCCCCTGCGGGGGATGTTGCTTCCGATCATGACTCCGGCTCGCCTGCTCATGCGCTCGAGCGCAGCGGCGGCGGCCGGCAGTTCGGAAGTTCGATCAATATGGTCCCGCCGGGTGGGGAGCTCGATTCTGCCGGCGTGATCGTCACCGATATCCACACCGCGATCCGCGAGTATCCCGAGCTCGTGAAACCGCACCTGTTCGCTCAGTTCAACCCCGCCAGCCACCTGTTCAGCGCCCTTCACGGCGCCTTGTTCCATGGCGGTGCCTTTGTATACGTGCCTCGCGGAAAGACGGTTTCTCTACCGGTTGAGTACTCATGCCACCTGACGAAACCCGGAACCTCGGTATTCCCGCATTCGCTCGTGGTGGTTGAGGAGAACGCCGAGGTTTGTTACCTCGAGCGGTTCGTATCGCCATCCCTGGGAGGGTCCGGTCTGTCCAACGCGGCGATCGAAGTAGACGCTGGGCAGGCCTCGCGGGTTTTTGTGGGAACGATCCAGGACTACAGCAAAGGGGTCTGGCACTTCCAGAACCAACGATTCCGCACCGGCCGGGACGCTCATTTCAAGTCGCTGGTGCTCACCCTCGGGGGCACCTTCTCCCGTTCCGAGGTGACGACCGAGATTCACGGCGAAGGCAACAGCGTGGACATGATGGGCATCTACCTGGCGGGGGCCGGCCAGCATTTCGACTTTCGGACTCTTCAGGATCACGCTGCCGCCCATTCCACCTCGGATCTGCTCTACAAGGGGGCGCTCAAGGACAATGCGAGAACCGTCTACTCGGGCCAGATCAGAGTAAGGCCCGAGGGCAGGGAGACGGATGCCTACCAGACCAACCGCAACCTGATCCTGTCGGACAACGCGATGGCCAACTCCAAGCCGGAGCTTGAGATCGAGAACAACGACGTCAGGTGCAGCCACGCCGCGTCGGTGGGGCAGATGGACCAGAACGAGGTCTTCTACCTGCAGAGCCGCGGCATCGACCGGGTCACGGCCGAAAGGCTGTTGGTCAAAGGGTTCCTGGAACAGGTCCTGGGCAAGGTTGGACGCAAGGACATCCACGAAATGGTCGAGCGGCTGCTCGAGGAAAAGCTGTCTTGACCGGCGACTGGGTGAGGGTCGCCGGCGTGGAGGACGTCAAGGCGGGGAGCATCATCCAGGTAGAGGTCGACGGCGAGCCGGTCGCCCTCGCCAACACCGGGGAGGAGTTCCTGGCCACCACCGATATTTGTTCGCACGACTATGTTCTGCTTCACGACGGCTGGCTGGAGGACGATGAGATCGAGTGTCCCCAGCATGGCTCGCGCTTCAACATGCGCACCGGCAAGGTCTTGAACCCGCCGGCAACTCAGCCGATTGCCCCCTACGAGACCAGGGTCGAGGGGCACGACGTGTACGTCAGAGGACCGGGAGAGGATGCCAAATGACTGAGCCACTACTTTTGATCGAGAACCTTCACGTTTCGGTGGGCGAAGGCGACGACGCCCAGGAGATCCTAAAAGGGGTGGACCTGAAGATCTTCCCGGGGGAGATCCACGCCATCATGGGACCCAACGGCTCCGGCAAGTCCACCCTTGCAAGTGTTTTGATGGGAAAACCGGGCTACCAGGTGACCGGAGGCCGGATCCTGTTCAAGGGCGAAGACCTGGCCGACCTGTCTCCCGATGAGCGAGCCCGCCGCCGCATCTTCTTGGCTTTCCAGTACCCGACCGAGATCCCGGGGGTTTCTGTAGTCAACTTCCTACGCACCGCGTACAACGCCGTGCACCCCGATGACGTTTTGGGCCCCCTGGAGTTCCGCAAGTACCTGCAGACCAAGATGGATCTGCTCGAGGTTCCGAACTCCATCATCAACCGGTACGTCAATGCAGGCTTCTCGGGCGGCGAGCGCAAGCGCGCCGAAGTCCTTCAGATGGCGGTGTTGGACCCGGATCTGGCGGTCCTCGACGAAACCGACACCGGCCTGGACATCGATGCCCTCAAAGAGGTTTCCGCCGGAGTCCTCAAGGTCCACAACGAGACCCGGGGCATGCTGGTCATCACCCATTACCAGCGGCTGCTGAACTACATCCAGCCGGGCTTCATCCACGTGCTGATCAGCGGGAAGATCGTCCGTTCCGGCGGCAAGGACCTGGCACTGGATCTGGAGGCAAAGGGCTACGACCAGTTCCGGGTGGAGCTGGGACTTCCCGAAGGCGAAGAGGGCGCGGCCAAGAGCTGAGCTCGCCGGTCAGGCGCTCCACCTCAACAATTCCTCAATCTCCTCGGCCAGCACCGGCCGCAGGTCGCGTAGTTCCAGCTCGTTAGACGCCTCCTGGACGCTGATCGCGTGCATGACCACCAGGTCGGTGAGAATCTCGGCGGCGTTGTCGAGCTCGGCGGGCCATCGGTCCACCACGTCCTGCTCCCGTAGCGACTCGTGCCAGTCGTTCAAGAAGGCCAGCGTGTCCAGCAACCGCTGCGCCTGCCCCTCGCCGGCAAGCATCCTGCCGCCGGCGATCCAAAAGACGGACTGCTCGACGAGGTGGCGGGGGAAGAATTCCGCTGCCAACCCCTCGGGAGTGAGGCTCAACAGGACCTCCAACGCCAGATGGGCCTCACTTGAGACCCCGGCGTGGTTGCCCGACAGGAACCGGTCGATGGAGCTCTGGTCGGCAAATATGCGGGTTCTGCGGCCGATTGTGAGGACGCGGGAGTCCCCGTTCGACCGGTGGTACTGAATCACAAAGATCCTCTCGTCGGGACCCAGAACCACGCTTGACGGCCAGATGCCGGCGGTCTCGACGGCTACCTGCCAGGTGGCTGAATTGATGTCCATGGCAACCCTATCGGCAGGTTTGGAACCGCGGTTAAGGTCCAGATGGAACAGCCGGCTTGCCAGTCGTGCCCCGAAGGGACTAACCGAGGATTGATGGAATGATGGTTGGGTAGGTAGAAAACCCACCCTCAAGTGCACGGAGGGCTCCAATGAGACGACAGCTCTTGAGCACGCGCATGCTTCATAGGAAGCGGTTCCAGGTTCTCCATCTCCCGCTTGGTCCGTGATTTGACCGCCAGCAAACCATCACTCACCCGGGCGGACGTTCTGGATC
>DATLGP010000323.1:0-6154 GCA_035540395.1 Actinomycetota bacterium | reverse complement strand
CTGTACTATCCCTCTCCGGTCTACTGCACCGACAACGCCGCAATGGTGGCCTGCTGCGGCCATTTCCGCTTCCGGCGGGGGATCCGGACCGACCCCAACATCGACCCCGACCCCAACCTGCACCTGGCTTAAGCGGGGGGTTCGGCCGGTCCGGCGATTTCCGCCGGGAGCCGGCCGGCCATCACCTCGGCTGTGGTGTACCCGATGGTCAGCAGGTAGCCCTGGTCGCCCACCCGCGCGATGACCGTCGGCAAGCTGGCGACCCCCCACTCCCGGGCCTGGGCGAAGTCGGCCCATGCCGCTTGGGCGAACCGCTCGCTGTCGAAGGCTTCGGCAAAGGCCGAGGCGTCTCCGCCGACCTGGTCCACCAGGCCGGCAAGGACCTGCCGGTCGAGCGGCAGGATGCCTTCGGCGTAGAACGCCCGCTGGATGCGCTTGAACAGCGGCCAGGCCAGCGGCTCGTCGATGCTGCGCATGATTGCCACCGCCCGGCAGGCGGGCTCGGTGTCGTAGATCCAGTCCCGGCGGGCCAGCAGCCCGTGGTCGAACGGCTGGCCGGTATGTTGTTCGATCTGGGACCACTCGGACTCCAGGAAGCCGGCAAGCCGGTCGGACATCGGCTGGGCGTCGGGCCCGGGCCTCAGCCCCCCGGTGACCACCCGCAATCCCACGGTGGGAAACCGGCGGCACAGCTCATCCAGCTCGGGAGCGAACCCCCAGCACCACGAGCACATGGGATCGCCGACGTAAATGATCTCCCGCTCTTCCACTAACGCCACAGTAGCGGCTTGCCGGAACCGGGTTCATTAGCACTCCCCGCCTTAGAGTGCTAATCTGGCTGCGAGCGAGTTTGTGTCCGCTCCTGAGCCGATTTAGCCATAGGAGGTTTTATATGGGTCTCAAGCCACTTGGAGATCGCGTACTGATTAAGGTCGAGGAGACCGAGAACGCCCTTCCGTCGGGTCTGGTAATCCCGGACACCGCCAAGGAGAAGCCCCAGGAAGGCAAAGTCGTAGCCGTGGGACCCGGCACCTACCACGATGGCCAGCGGATCGCGCTGGACGTCAAGGAAGGCGACCGTGTGCTGTTCTCCAAGTATGGGGGCACCGAGGTCAAGGTCGGCGGCGAGGACCTGATGATCCTGAACGAGCGGGACGTTTTGGCAGTCGTCAGCTAACTAAGGTTTTGCTTCAGCAAAAACCCCGCCATCCGGCGGGGTTTTTTGTTGTACCAGGGCCGGCGGTTGCCTACCCGATGGAGCTTCTAGATGTAGTTGGTCGGGTTTCGCGGGACGCCGTTGACCCGGACCTCGAAGTGCAGGTGAGGGCCGGTGCACGATCCGGTGCAGCCGATGTAACCGATCAGCTGGCCCCGCTCCACCTTGCCGCCGCTGACGACCTTGCGGCTCATGTGGGCGTACAGCGTCACCACGCCGCCGCCGTGGTCGATCAGGGTGCAGGTCCCGTAGCCGCTCCCGCAGCCGACCCCGAGCACCGTGCCGGCTTTGGCCGCACGAATGGGGTCTCCGGTCCTGCCCGCCATGTCGACGCCGGTGTGGGCCCGCCCCCACCGGCGGCCGAACGCCGAGGTGATGCCGCCGGCGACCGGGCGAATGAACCCCTGGCCTGAAGCCGCTCCTCCTTCGTTGCCGGATGCCGCCTTGCCCGACCCCTGGGAGCTGGCTCTGCGCAACGCTTCCTCCAGCTTTTTGCTGTCCGCCTCCAGGCCGTCCATGTGGGCCTGGGTGGCCGCAACTTCCTTCTCGGCACCGGCCAGGGCGGCGGCCCGGTCCCGACGTGCGCCGTCCGCCAGGTTCTTGCGGGCCTGCAGCCACTCCCGTTGAGCGGTCAGGCTTCCTTTGATCCGGTTCAGCTCGTTTTGTTTGCTCAGCAGGTCGGACCGCAGCCGGGCGGCGTCGACGATGATCTTCGAGTCCTGCTCCGACGACTTCTCCATGAGGAACTGAAGCCGGTTGAGCTCGGTGATCGAGTCGGCAGAGAACAGCATGGCAACCGATTCGGCCGGTCCCTGGACGTAAAGCCGGCGCGCCCGGGCGTTGGAGGCGTCGGCGGCCTTGTCGTAGCGCTCCTGCACCTGGTTGATCTGCGCCTGCATGGTGCGGATGTCGGATTCCAGCGACGAGATGTCGTGCTGGCCGGTGGAGATCTGGCGGTTCAGCGCCGCGATGTGCTTGTCGAGGCTCTCGACCTCTTTGGCGATCTCGGCCGCTTTGCCCTTCGCTGCGGCAAGGCGTTTGCGGATCTCGGCGATCTCGGCCTTGGTCTTTTGCAGCTTCTCCGCTTCGCCTGCCGCTTGTGAGGGAAAGGCGGTACCCGCACTGATCAATGTCGTGACCAGGGCGATGACTATCAAGCGGGCCAGGCGGGGGGTTGGGGGATGCATCTGGAAGAAACCTAGGCGGGCCTCGTAACGCTGTCAAGTTTCGCGAGTCGATCGCTGCAACTTTGCGCACCTTTCGAGCGGGTCCGAAACGCCAGGGATAACGCCAGAGATCCGGCCGGCGGGCGACCCCCGGAGCGACCGCTCCGCCGGGGTCCGGCCGGTTCCTTCCCCGCCGGGACGCCTTTGCCGAAAGCTGTCGTTATAGAGTCCTAGGACTGCTGCGATCGGAGGACCAGGCGTGCGCGAGCTTCATCAGTATCTCGGTTTGTCAATCGGGGGGGTGTTCCTCGTGCTCGCCCTGTGGGGGCTGTTGCAGTGGATCCGCAACTCCGATCCGGGGCCGATGTACTACCGCCTGCTGGCAGTTGCCCAGATCGGACTGCTTCTGCAGGTCATCGTCGGGGTCGCGATGTTCATGTTCGTGCGCCGGGCGCGGCCGGGGGACCTGGACCCGCTGCATTTTGTCTACGGCGGGTTCCCGTTGCTGGTGCTGATCGTCGCCCACCGGTTTTCCCGGAAGATGGAGGGGCTGGAGTGGGTGGCCTTTGCCCTGGCCGGCCTGTTCATCTTCGGGCTGCAGCTGCGGGGCTACATGACCGGCCTGGAGATGGTCTCCTAGAGCCACCGGCTCACAAGTTTTCCCGGGGTGCCCGAACTTTTCGCGGCGTTCACCGGGGCTGCTGTCGAACAAGGGCGCCGCAGGCGCTCCGATCCCTTCGGGGGGTGGGGTGGAGCCCCCACTAGTGGTATATATCTAGATCGGCCGCGTTCGGACGGCCCCAGTGATTGGAACCCACATTTGGATTCTTCTATAGGCATTGGCAAGACCGCCCGCCGGGCTTATGGATTTGACGACATTGCGATCGTCCCCTCCCGCCGGACCCGCGACCCCGACGACGTAGACATCTCGTGGGAGATCGACGGCTACCGGTTCGACCTGCCGCTCATGGCCTCCGCGATGGACGCAGTGGTGTCGCCCGCAAGCGCAGTGACCATCGGCCGCCTGGGCGGGCTGGCGGTGCTGAACCTGGAAGGCCTTCACAGCCGCTACGAGGACGCCGATGCCGTCCTGCAGGAGATCTCCGAGCTTCCGTCCGCTACGGCAACCGCCCGGATGCAGGAACTGTACCAGCAGCCGATCAAAGAGGACCTGATTGCCAAGTCGATATCCGAGATCAAGGCCGGCGGGGTCACCGCCGCCGCCAGTCTCACGCCGCAGAGGGTCCAGGAGTACGCCCACATCGTGCTGGAGGCCGAGTTGGACATCCTGGTCATCCAGGGGACCGTGGTGTCGGCCGAGCACATGTCCACCCAGACCGAGCCGCTCAACCTCAAGGAGTTCATCGCCACCTTCGACCTTCCGGTCATCGTGGGAGGCTGCGCCTCCTACCAGCCCGCTCTGCACCTGATGCGGACCGGGGCCATCGGCATCCTGGTGGGGGTGGGCCCGGGCGCCGCCTGCACCTCCCGGCAGGTACTTGGGATCGGCGTACCGCAGGCCACCGCCATCTCCGACGCTGCGGGGGCCCGGATGCGCCACCTGGACGAGACCGGCCGCTACGTCCACGTCATCGCCGACGGGGGCATGAGGACCGGCGGGGACATCGCCAAGGCCATCGCCTGTGGAGCCGACGCAGTGATGATTGGCTCGCCGCTGGCCCGCGCGACCGACGCCCCCGGGCGGGGATTCCACTGGGGCATGGCCACCTTCCACTCCGGGCTGCCCCGGGGGGTGCGGATCGCCGCCACGCCGCTGGGAACCGCCCAGCAGATACTGACCGGCCCCACCAGCCTGAACGACGGGACGATGAACCTGTTCGGGGCCCTGCGGACCTCGATGGCCACCACCGGCTACGAGTCGGTGAAGGACTTTCAAAAGGCCGAGGTGGTGATTGCCCCTTCGATCAAGACCGAGGGCAAGTTCGCGCAGCAACACCAGGGGATCGTGGACTACACGTAGCACGGTATCCTTGAAGTCCATGACGTTCCACGACGAATTCGACACCATCCTGGTCGTGGACTTCGGGGCGCAGTACTCCAAGCTGATCGCCCGCCGGGTACGTGAGTGCCACGTCTTGTCCGAGATCGTTCCGCACGACGTCTCCGCCGCCGAGATCGCCAAGCGCCGCCCGAAAGGGTTGATCCTGTCGGGCGGCCCGAGCAGCGTGTACTCCCCCGATGCTCCCTCTGCCGACACCGGATTGTTCGATCTGGGAATTCCGGTCCTCGGCATCTGCTACGGGCACCAGCTCATGGCCAAGGCCATGGGCGGCAAGGTGGCCAAGGGCACCGAGGGCGAGTTCGGCCGGGCGTCGCTCAGCGCCACCGGAGGCATGCTGTTTTCCGAGCTGCCGCCCGAGCAGCAGGTGTGGATGAGCCACAACGACGCGGTGGCCGAGGTCCCCCCCGGCTTCCGGGCGGTCGCCAGCACCGACTCCTGCCCGGTGGCGGCCATGGAGGACACCGACAGGGGCCTGTTCGGGGTCCAGTTCCATCCCGAGGTGGTCCACACGCCCCACGGAACCGAGTTCATCCGCAAGTTCGTCCACAACGCCTGCGACTGCCTGCCGAGCTGGACGTCGGCCAGCGTCATCGAAGCGGTGGTGGAGTCCATCCGCCGGCAGGTGGGCGACGCCCGGGCGGTCTGCGGCCTGTCCGGAGGAGTCGACTCGGCGGTGGCGGCGGCGCTGGTTCACAAGGCGATCGGCGACCAGCTGACCTGCATCTTCGTCGACCACGGCATGATGCGGGCCGGCGAGGCGGAAAAGGTGGTGGACACCTTCGGCCGCCACATGTCGATCGACCTGGTCCACGTGAAGGCCCAGGACCGGTTTCTCAGCAAGCTGGCCGGCGTTTCCGAGCCGGAAACCAAGCGCAAGATCATCGGCAACGAGTTCATCCGGGTCTTCGAGGAGGTGGCTTCCGAGGTGGGCCTCACCGCCCGGATCGCCCCCGACGGCACCCCGATAGCCGCCGACGGGACGCCGGTCCGCTACCTGGTGCAAGGGACCTTGTACCCCGACGTGATCGAGTCCGGTGGTTCCACCAAAACGGCCGCGGTCATCAAGTCCCACCACAACGTCGGCGGGCTGCCCAAGGACATGAAGTTCGAGCTGGTTGAGCCGCTTCGAAACCTGTTCAAGGACGAGGTGCGCCGCATCGGCGAGGAGCTGGGCCTTCCCGAGGAAATGGTGTGGCGGCAGCCTTACCCCGGACCGGGACTGGCGGTGCGGATCATCGGCGACATCACGGCGGAACGCCTGGATCTGGTGAGGGCGGCCGACGCGATAGTCATCGAGGAGGTGAAACGGGCGGGCCTGTACAAGCAGCTCTGGCAGTCGTTCGCAGTCCTTTTGACCGTGCGTTCGGTGGGGGTCATGGGCGACTCGCGTTCCTACGGCCACCCGATCATCATCCGGGCGGTCACCTCGGAGGATGCGATGACCGCCGACTGGGCCCGGCTGGACCACGAGCTCTTGGCCCGGATGGCCAACCGGATTGTGGCGGAGGTGCCCGGGGTCAACCGGGTGGCCTACGACATCACCTCCAAGCCGCCCGGGACGATCGAGTGGGAATGACGGCGGCCTGCCGGCTCGGGGAGCCGAGCGGCCCACCGCAAGGTTGATGCCGGTGCGGCGGGTACTGGTGGCGAGCCTCGCTGCGCTGGTGCTGGTTGCCGGCTGCGGGCAGGCCCCCGACCCGGAACCGCCGCCCCCCGCCCCGGAGGCGCCGGGCGAGCCGGAGGCCCCGC
>DATLGP010000322.1:0-3816 GCA_035540395.1 Actinomycetota bacterium | reverse complement strand
GTGTCAAGCTGCTCGAGCACGAAGGCGATGCCCACCCCCAACATCAGCCCGAGCAGGCCGCCGATTACGCCGTTTTGAAGGGGCTTGGGACTGACCGGGGTGGTGGGCCGAAGTGCCTGCTCGAACACCGATGCGGTTATGGCGCCCCCGCCTCCGAATAGGCCGCCCTCGTCCTTCACGAACGAGTTGACCATCTGGTTCACGTAGACGACCGCCCGGTTCGGGTTCGGATCGGTAACCGTTACCTCGATCAGCCTGGTGTCGGGGACGATTTTGGTGGTGGTCTTCTCGCTCAACTCGGAGGCCGTGATGGATGACTGGGTGGCAGAGACGACTATCTCGGCCAGCGGGCGGCTTTTCAGCATCTCCGCGTACGAGGTGACGTATTGCTGGGAGGCGGTCAGCTCCTGCAGCACCCCAGCCGCGTCGTTCTGCTCTACCGTACGGGGCCCGACGAAGACCTTGGCCGTTGCTGCGTACTGGGGGGTGATGCGAGCCGAGAACCCTAGCGCCGAAGCTGCGGCTACCGCCATGCAAAGGACGATCAGCCAGCGGCGTCCCCACAGTATGCGCAGATAGTCACGAAGTTCCACGGTCTACGCCCCTTCGGAAGGTGTGACGGTATTCGGGCGCTATCGAAGCTGTTCGATTATAGCGGCGGACTGTGCTAGGCAGACTGCAGCGGACCCTCGAACCGATCGCGCCGGCGGCCTGCGCTCAGCAGTACCGATCCCAGCAGGATGGTGGCGATGGCCGCCGCCAGAAGCGGCAGAGCGTCGGCACCGGTGCGGGCGAGGATCTTGACTACCGGCTGGGCGATGGGAGCGGTTCCAATGCTCTTGATCGCGGTTGCCGTGGACTCGCACTTGGCCGAGTTGTTGTTGTTGATCGTGATGTCGCCGGTCTGCGCAATCCGGAACTGGCCGTCCGCCGAGGCGGTGGCAGTTGCGTTGCTGACGCAGCTCACCCGGTTGTCGTTGTTGATGATCGTGGTCCCGCCGCCCAGGTCCTTGTCCAGGTCGGTGCCGGGAGCCACCACCTTGATGCGTGCAGTGAGGACCCTGGGGCCGGTCGTCGTCTGGGCAATGGTAAAGGTGCTATCTGAGGCGGAGGCCACAAAGTGCAGGGAGACGGTGACGGTGGAGTTGGGAGTGAACCCGCCGCCGCTGACGGTGATGCTCTGGCCGGCCACAACGACGTTGGAGGAAACCGACAGGCTGCCCGTGCTGGTGGGCGGATATGGGCCGGTCACCGGTCCGACGCCGGTTGCCACCAGGTCGTAGATGCCGGGGGGAGTGCTCTCCGGGATGGTTACGGTGCCCGAAAAGACACCGTTGGCGTTGGCGATGAACGTGCCGAGCACCGTCTGCGCAATGGCGGGGGCTGCGAGGAATAGAGCCCCACAGACCATGAGCGCCGTAAGAGCCCGGCGGCTTCGCTTCAAACTGGGCTGCATCTGCTCCCCTTCCGTCCTGAAATCTCAGAGATAACGTTTGAATATATGAATTGCCCGGACCCGTGGGGACCCAGGCTGCATAGCCGAAGCTACCGGACGAAGCATACCCTTGTGGATATGCCGTAGTCCAAGCATGTCCGGGGCACATTCGGCAACTTTGTCAAAAAGGTTGCCCCGCGCCCCTTTCGCAGAGTGGTCGGTGTACTACGCGCAGTGTTAGAGATTTTGCTACCGGTTGCGGGGTGTCATCCCGGGCGGCCCGTCCCCGTCCCCCGGTGGAAAATCGCCCGTCCGACCTTCGAAAATGATGACGGTTGAACGGTTCGTTTGTGATAGAACTGGACCGGTATAAAACCAAATCGAAAAAAGGTTCGGTTTCTAAGCGGTTGGGTAGTTCAAGGGACCGATGCAAAAGCGAATGAACGTTTGACGGCGGGCGGCTGAACAGCGCTTGCCGATTGTCTTGAGTGAAAACTGAAATAGCGGTACTTGGGAGGTAGGAATGACCAGATTCAGACTTATGGTGTGTGTCCTCGGGACGGCACTAGTACTTCTTGTGCCTGCTGTGGCGCAAGCGCAGACCGTTGTAATCAACAACGACAGCAGCACTCAGAGCACCTCCACCGCTACCAGTGGCGGACAGACTGCGACTACCACCACCAGCGGAGTTGGCAGCACTGAGATTGAGGTGTCCGGCCGGGTGCGCAGCCTGGATGTCGAGAACACCGGCAGCAGCAACACCGCGGCAAACGCAGGCCCCAACGGTGCAACCGCAACCGGCAGCTCGGTCAACGAGAGCAACATCGACCTTGACTGCGGAATCGGCGGCTGCGGCGCCCGCGTCGATTGTGTAAGGACCACCTGCCGGCCGACCGTCACCCGCGGTCACCTTCATGGTCACCACCCGGTACCGGTCCACGCTGCGCCGATTCGCCGGTTCGTACCGTTCCCGGTAGTCCAGCAGCAGGCCACCCAGATTGTCGCCGGTCGTGACATCGACACCTGCATCGTCGACGGCATCGAAGGCCTGGTCAGTGGAGCTAACTGCCTGAGCCTTCTGAACGACCTCAGCCTGGACATCTCCGATCTTCTGGATCTGGGCGATGTCAACCTTCTGAGCGATCTGGCCCTGGACAACTTGCTGAACGGGCTGTTGGGGTCAACCACCGGAGGACTCCTGGGCATTTTGTAGTCCTAAAGAATCCCGGGCCACCGGCCCGAGTTCAAAGAATCAGCCTCAAGCGGGACACACTTGCTTGGGGCTGATTCTATTCGGGGCCGGGTTGCGGCTAATGTAGGTGGCCGGCAACGGGTTCCGAGGTCGGACACGTCGTGATTTCAAGGAGGTTGGACTGTTCATGGGTCGGAGTGCGGTACGGATACTGCTTACGCTATGTCTGGTGGTGGCCGCCGGTTGCCAGCCGGAGCCACCGCCTGACGACGAGGGGTTCGGCATCCAGACATCCGGCCCCACCGAAGAGGAGCTCGGCCCGGAGCGGGTTATCGAGCACCTTAGAGCCAACCAGATCCCCATCGGAGAAGTTGAGCTCTTTACTGCCGAGAACGATCCGAACACCCGCCTTGGACGCCCGGGCCAGTATGTGGGCAAGGCCAACTTCCACGACACCCGTTTCGAAATGGTCAAACTGACCGATAGCGAGTTCATGAACTTCAGGCACTCCGGGGGCACAGTAGAGATCTTCGCCACCGAGGAGGATCTGGCGGCCCGGACCACGGCTTTGGATACCGCGCTGGCGCAGATCCCCACGGCGCCTCCCGAATACCGTTACTCGCAGGGAACGGTACTGCTGCGGCTCGGCCACGTTCTTACGCCCGACCAGGCGCAGCAGTACGAGGCGGCACTCGCCTCGTTCCAGGGATAGGCGAGCCGCGTTGGAAAACCTGCCGGCCAGCCTGTTCGTGCTGGTTGTCGTGCTTCAGGTGGTCGTATTCATCTTCCTCGTCCTGGTGATGATCCGGCTGGTCAAGGTCATCAAGAGCCAGAACAACGGCGTTGTTTTGCCCCCGGACGTCTCGGAAAAGCTGAGAAAGATCTTCGGGAGATCCCGCAAGCCCTGACCGGCATTATCCAGCGGGTTACATCGCCGGGGGCCCCTTCCTGCTTCTCCGGCCCGACCGGCTCAATCGGCCCCACCGGCCCCTTACGCCGATGTGGACGATGGACCGGACATCAGGCATGGGGATGTCTACCTCTTCGGCCGGCCCTCGTAGTCGTCGGTCGGCCGCCGGCAGCGGGAGTCATCCATGTCGATGTCACCGTCGCCGTCGTTGTCGATGCCGTCGCTGCACTGGGTGACCGGCGCCGGCGGCGGTGAAGGTGGAGGCGGCGGCGGAGGAGG
>DATLGP010000321.1:0-3444 GCA_035540395.1 Actinomycetota bacterium | reverse complement strand
CGGTCAGCATCAAGACGACCGTCACCAGCGTGAGGAGCTTCCGGGAGACCATCCAGCGAAGCTACCACCTGCGCCGCCTGTTCAAACGCCGCTCGCCAAAGACCACAGTTTGACGGGGGGTATGCTGGGGAAGGTTACCAGCCTTACCACCAGCCCTATCCCCAAGAAGGAGGGAACATGAACGCCACCGCAGAGATCTCGACCGCCAATCTGTCGGCGTACCTTTCCGACCACATGGCCGGATCGTCGGGCGGAGTCGAGCTCGCGCAAAGTGTGGCCGAGCACAACCCCGGCAATGAGTTCTTCGAGCAGCTGCTCAAGGACATCAAATCGGACCAGGACACCCTGGAGCGGCTGATGGACAAGGTGGGGGCATCCGAAAGCTCCATCAAGACGGCCGGAGCGGTTGCCGCGCAAAAAATAGGTTCTACGATTTCCGGGTCCGGCGGTTCGGGTTCAACCGAAAAGCTGGGCATCCTGCGGGAGGCTGAGATGCTGTCACTCGGGATCACCGGCAAGCTCTCGCTGTGGCAGGTCCTGGAGGAGCTCGCTCCGTCCGACGAACGGCTGGCCGGCTTCAACCTGAGCGGGCTGGTTGACCGAGCACGAAAGCAGCTGGATGGCCTGCACGAGCAGCACCGACTCCTGGCCAGAAAAGCGTTTCTCCGCTGATACGCTGGCCCTCATGAGGAGGGCGTGCCCAGTTCCAACCCCCCGGATCCGTGACTTCGCTGGACGATGAGGTCACGGATCTTGCGCGCCGGATCGCCGAGCTGGGCGCCGGTGAACAAGCACGGGTGTTCAAGATGTCCTGGTGGAGCGAGCGAATGCTCGACTGGGCCATGTCACACGAGCAGTTCAAGACCCGCCTCTTTCATTTCGTAGACGCGTTTCCCGCCCTGCAGTCGGACGAGAGCGTGGTCGGTCACCTCGACGAGTATTTCGAGGGGATCGACGTCCCACCCCCGCTCAAGATCGGCCTGGACCTGGCGGACCGGGTACCGCTCGGCAAGGCGACCTCGTCGCTGGTCGCCCGCCGCAATATCCGCCGGATGGCCCGCCAGTTCATCGTCGGCGAGTCTGCGGAGGACGCCGAGGATGCGCTCCGCCGGCTGTGGGGCCACGGCAGCGGTTTTACGGTGGATCTGCTCGGCGAGAAGACCATCACGTCCGGGCAGGCGGATAACTACGCCGGTCGGGTGCTCGGCATGCTGAACTCGCTGGCTGTATCCACTCTTCGGTGGGAGGCACAGTCGCACCTCGAACGGGACGATCTGGGACCCATCGCCCGGGTGAATCTCAGTGTCAAGCCCACCGCCCTGGGCCCGCTGTTTTCGCCCCTCACCGCCGAGGAGGGTTTGGAGCAGGTCAAGTCCCGGCTTCGTCCGATCCTGCGCCGAGCCCAGGCGCTGGGGGCCTTCATCAACCTGGACACCGAGCACTACGACGTCAAGAGCCTGACCTACCGTCTGGTCAAGGAGCTGTGGGGCGAGCCCGAGTTCGAGGGTCTGGAGGGCGGGGTGGTCGTCCAGGCCTACCTGAAGGAGTCGGCGGAGGACCTGGCGGATCTCATCGAGTGGTCGGCCAAACGGTCCCGCCCGTTTACGGTACGCCTGGTCAAAGGGGCCTACTGGGACGCCGAGACGGTCATCGCCCGGGCCGAGGGCTGGCCGGTGCCGGTCTTCCAGCACAAAGCGCAGACCGATCTGAACTACGAGCTGTGCGTTCGCCTTCTCCACCAGAACCACGGCCGGATAAAGGCTGCGTTTGCCAGCCACAACCTGCGCTCCCTGGCCTACGCCGTGGCTTGCGCCCGCGAGCTCGGCATTTCCGACCGGGCGTACGAGCTGCAGATGCTGTATGGGATGGCCGAACCCATTCAGCACGCGATCCGAAGCCTGGGTCTCCGGCTGCGTATCTACGCCCCGGTTGGTGAGCTCATCCCCGGAATGGCCTATCTGGTTCGCCGTCTCCTGGAGAACACCTCCAACGAGTCGTTCATCCGGCACCGATTCGCCGAGGACTGGTCACTCGAGGAGCTGGTGGCGCCGCCTGAGCCGATGGCGCTGCCCCACAAGGAGCATCCCCGGCTGCGTCCCGCGACCGACCCGGCCGACCCCTCCCCGTACTCACCCGAGCCGCTCAACGAGTGGAGGCAGGGGCGGGTGCGGGACAGCTTCGGCGCGGAGGTCGCGCGCCGAAGCTCCGCTCTCGGCGTGGAGGTTCCGGCGGTGATTGGGGGCCGGAACGTCGCCACGTCCCGGTCGATAGTCTCGGTCGACCCCGGCGATCCGGCTACGGTAGTCGCCCGTTCTGCTGCCTGCGGCCCCGAACATGTCGCCGATGCGGTGGCCGCCGCGGCTGCCGCCCGCCCGGGCTGGAGCCGCACCCCAGTGAGAAGGCGAGCGGAGATTTTGTTCCGGGCGGCCGCCTGGATGCGCGAGCGCCGGGTGGAGCTGGCCTCGGTGGAGGTCTTCGAGGCGGGCAAGCCCTGGAAGGAGGCCGATGCCGACGTCTGTGAAGCCATCGACTTCTGCGAGTACTACGGCCGGGAGATGCTGAGGCTGGAGCTCGGGGCCAAGGTGCAATCCCCGCCCGGCGAGCGCAACCGCCTGACCTATTCCCCCCGGGGAATCGGCGTGGTGATCGCTCCCTGGAACTTCCCTCTGGCAATTCCCATGGGAATGACCGCAGCGGCACTGGTCGCCGGCAACCCGGTGGTGCTAAAGCCGGCGGAGCAGGCCCCGGCCAGCGCCTGGCAGATCGTTCGAGCGTTCCGGGCCGCCGGCCTGCCCAGGGGCGTGCTCAACTTCCTTCCCGGCTACGGCGAGGAGGTTGGCCCGGCGTTGGTGGAGCATCCCGAGGTCTCGTTCATCACCTTCACCGGCTCCCGGGCGGTGGGCCTTGGAATCGTCGAGGCCGCCGGGCGGACCCCTCCCGGACAGTCTCAGGTCAAACGGGGTGGTCGCCGAGATGGGCGGCAAGAACGCTCTGATCATCGACTCAGATGCCGATCTGGACCAGGCAGTCCCCGGCGCCATCTACTCGGCGTTCGGATACGCCGGGCAAAAGTGCTCGGCGGCCAGCCGGCTGATCGTCCTTGCTCCGGTCTACGACGAGACCGTCGAGCGACTGGCGGAGGCCACCAAGGAGATCCTTGTCGGCCACCCCCGGCACCCCGGCGTCTCGGTCGGGCCGGTGATCGACCGGGAGGCCTACGACCGGGTCCGCTCGTGTGTGGATCGGGGCCGTGCCGAGGGCCGGGCGATCCTGGTGCGCGAGGACGTACCGGAGGACGGTTGGTTCGTCGGACCGGCGATCTTCGACCGGCTGAGCCCCGACTCGGACCTGGTGCGGCACGAGATCTTCGGTCCGGTGCTGACGGTGCTTCGGGCCGGGTCGTTCGATGAGGCGCTCGCCCTGGCCAACGACACCGACTACGCC
>DATLGP010000320.1:0-12773 GCA_035540395.1 Actinomycetota bacterium | reverse complement strand
TCACTACCGGGCCCCCACCGAGCCCGGAAGTTCCGGTAGCCCTGTTTTTGACCGGTACTGGAAGCTGATTGCCCTGCATCATGCGGGCAGCGAGGAGATGCCCCGGCTGCACGGCGGTGGAACCTACCAGGCCAACGAGGGGATCTGGATCGGCAAGATCAAAGAGTCTCTGAACGGCTAGTTCAGGTCCTTACTCCCGCCGCCTCGTACGAATGGACGGTGAGGATTCCCCATCCTGGACTGCTGCGGGGATCTAATCAGGTTCGACCAGCGATTCTGACCCGGTCAGTTCATCAGGCGGGTCGACGCACGGCCCGCTTCCTCCGATGGAGATTTGATCGATCTCCTCGTTGATCGTGAGGCTGAACCGAAAGCCATCCTCGGAGACTGCGAAGCGCCGAAATATGCCGGGTCGGTCCAGCGAGGTGATCCTCATGTCCTTTGCGCGCCATGTGGCAGTCGCCTGTTCAGCGAAGGTCGTGCTGTCGATTCCCAATGCAGTGTAGGGAAATGCGTAGCCAAAATCGGGACTAACTTCACCCGTCGGGCCGATCAGATTGTCGGTGCAGGGCTTCGGTCCTACTCCGAAGGGCTCCGGCCGCTCCTTGCCGTCTAATCCGGCGTCGAGCGCCTCGTTAACCAGCTGAACTACGGTGTCGCTCGCTTCTTGATAATCCATGCCTCCTCCGAACAGCGCCCGGCATCCCGTAAGCGCAACTAGCGGCAGGAGCATAAGAACGACACACCTAGTCGTGGGCTTCCCCCTGAATCATGTCGTATCGACCGGTGAGCAACCAGGCCAAGTTCTCAAGTCCCAACGATCGTAGTTCGTAGTAACGACCGTGTCCGCCCTGGTCTGAGCCCAGGGGAATTAGTTCGGCACCAAAGTCTGAATCCATCGGGTCCTGGCCGAGTACTGGCGGCACAAAACGGATGGGGTCATCCGGCGTGCGGGCTGCCCAGATTCCACGGTTGATACTGGCGAGTTCGCTGCCGTGAAGAACTCCGCCACCGGGACTACCCAGGGCGGCCAGATCGTCCACATCCATGCCTCGTTTCGTCGCCATCCCGGCCACCACGCTTCCATAGCTATGGCCGAAGACGGTGATGTGCGGATCCCGTAGGGGTCGGGCTGCGTATCCCGGCCTAATCGCAGTCCTCCTGTGGGAGGCCCGCAACCCGTCGACGAATTTTTCCAGATGCGGAGCACCGTCCCTCGCCTCAGCTTTATTCGTCGCGTCGAGGAGGCCGTTGGGCGTGTCATATCCCAGCCACATGACTGTGCTGGTCCGGTTCATGGCATCGATGCCCTCATTGTCTGCCACCCTGGCTCGTAAAGCGGCCGCATCCGTCAATGGGTTGTCGACATTCTGCAGGTTGTTGTTGATGCCGGGCACCACGATGCCTACGTGTTCCGCACGGCCCGGATCTCCCAGCGCAACCACTGCTTGCCCATCGCCCTGACCTGCGCCGGTATCAAGTTCCATCAGATAGACCTCCGAAGCGTCCAGCCGATTACTCGAATCCGCGGCGATCGCCTGCAACTGCCGCTGGAGGTTCTTGGCGCCAGCGAGTTCACGGTTCAAAGCAGTCATCCTTCGACGCCACGGAGATAGGCCGATGTAACTTTCGTGTTGGTCGGCCAGATCGGGAGCCGTTTTCGAGAGCCATGTTCGGTGATCCATCAGCGACCGGGCCTCGGGGAAGTCCTTCAACAGTTCGTCCCTTTTTCGCTTCAAGGATTCCAGTTCCTTGATCCGCCGGGAAAGCGTCAGCCGGTTTGCCCGGTCCCGTGCCTCGACCGGCACGCCTACCAGGTGCCCTATCTGTTGCGGATACCGGTCGATCAGGGCTTTCCGCTCCGCTTCGGTCAAGCCCACCCACCATTGCCCGACCAGCTTGGGATCGTTGAACAGCGGCAATCCCGTTCGAGGATCGAGCCGCGCACCGTCGCCTGCGCCTCCCTCACCGTTGAAGTCGTCTCGGAAGAACCTCGAGGCCAGCGGCGGCCCCCGGAGGGAGGGAGGTCCCCCGGGAGGAGCCTGAATCCGGTCCAACGGCGGCTTCGGATCCGGCAGGACAGCCGGAGGGTTGGTTGGTGCCAGCGGTACGCCCTCGGGTGTCGTCCCGGGGCCGAACGGGCGGAAGTCGGGTGGTGTTAAAGGGGCCAGGTCGGGTGCCAAGCCGGGGCCGAACTGCGCGGCGCCGGCGCCGGTCGCTACCTGGCTGGCGGGCGTCACCGATCCCCGCAGTGCTGCGAGGCTGATCAGGTCGGTGATGTCGTCGAAGTCGCCGAGCAACAGCAGGGGGTCGACGTACTTGCCGTCAACCAACGCTCCGAAATGCAGCGACGGGCCGCCGGCGTCGTGGCCGGAGGCGCTGGCGCCGATGATGGTGCCCTGGCCAATCTCCTGGCCCGGGGCAACGGCGATGCTGCCCAGTGAGTAGGTGGTCTTGATGCCGCCTTCGTGGGTGATAGAGACGTAGAGCCCCTCCGGGGTGGGGCCGGCGAACGTAACCGTCCCGGCTCCTGAGGCCCTGACCGGCGTGCCCTCAGCTACCGCGTAGTCGACCCCCCGGTGCCCGCCGGCGGCGAACTCGCCGTTTGATAGATCAAACGGCCGTGAGACGGCAGCGTCGACCGGTGCCACGAATCTTGGAGCGGCATGGACTGCCGCCGGGGGCCCGCAAACGGCGAGGAGTGCCGTTAGAGCAATGAAGGCTAAGAGCTTGTGATATCCCCGCACCACTTTCCCCGCAACCTGGGGAAGTGGCCTTGGCAGAGGGGAAGTGTCGGAACAAGGCAGATTTTAACAACAGCCTGCGAATGCGAAAAGACCCACTTTGGAGAAGCGCGAACTTATTTTCGTCTGCGTTCCCGGACTAAGAGGCTGCTGGTTCGAAATGCCGCCCGGGGCCAAGCGGAGCCGGGCGGATGGGTCGGGATGGCCGGATTCGAACCGACGACTTCCTGCTCCCAAAGCAGGCGCGCTACCAAGCTGCGCTACATCCCGTGGCCTCAAGTCTACCGATGGATGATCGGAGCGAGGGCCTAGGCCCTAAACTGAAGGCCAAGCGTCCGTAGCTCAACTGGATAGAGCAGACGGCTTCTACCCGTCAGGTTGGGGGTTCAAGTCCTCCCGGGCGCACCTATGCCGGCCGCCGGCTGGAATAGGCTTTGGCCATGATCCAGGCCCCGGCCGTCTATGTTGCCAGCCCGCTGGGCTTTTCCGTCCCGACGCGCATGTACTACGAGCAGGAGCTGCTCGCCCGGCTGGCCGCGGCCGGATTTACCATTCTGGATCCGTGGGACGGCGTCACCGAAGCGGCGGCGGGCCCGCCGGACGTCATGGCGATCGGCGCAAGGAACGCGGCAATGATCGATCGCGCGGCCGGAGTGCTGGCAGTTCTCGACGGACCGGATGTGGACAGCGGCACCGCCGCCGAGATCGGCTACGCCGCCGCCCGGGGCATCCGGGTGGTCGGTCTTCGGACCGATATAAGGCAAAGCGGTGAGGAGGGGGCGGCGGTGAACCTCCAGGTCGAGTACTTCGTGCGGGTGTCCGGTGGAACAATTGCCGGTTCGCTGCAGGAGGCGGTTGCGGCTCTCGCCGGCCTGGTTCGGCAGGGGTAGGACACTAAGGACGGCAAGCGAAAGCGAGATGGGCTCATGGCAAAGAAGAAACAGAAGAAAGACAAGGACAACAAGGCGCTCAAGAAGGCCAAGAAGACTTTCAAGAAGGCGCGCAAGGCGGTGAAACGCCTATCCCGCAAGGTCGGCAAGGGAAAGAGCAAGGGCCAGGGCAAGGGCAAGAAGGGAAAGGCGGCGAAAGCGGCGAAGAATTAGGACCTGAGCGCTAGAGCGCCAGGATCGATCCGTCTATCTCCTTCACGCTCCCGTAGCCGCATAGCATCATCGCCTCCTCTAGTTCCCGGCGCAGGATCTCCAGCACCGCGGTCGCGCCTTCCTCGCCGGCGACCACCAGGCCCCACAAGATCGGGCGGCCCACCAGCACGGCACGGGCACCCATTGCCAGCGCCTTTAACACATCGCTTCCTCGCCGCACTCCGCCGTCGACGTAGACCTCGCAGGCGCCGGCAACCCGCTCCACCACCGGGGCGAGGGCTTCCGAGGTGGCGGGAGCGGTGTCCAGCTGGCGGCCGCCGTGGTTGCTCACCACCACCGCCGCGGCTCCCTGTTCGGCCGAGCGGCGGGCGTCGTCCCCCCTGCACACTCCCTTTACCACCACCGGCAGGTCCGTGGAGGCGCACAGCCAGTCCAGGTCGTCGAAGCTGAGCGCCGACTCGAAGTTCTCCCGGACGTATGCTGCAAGGCCGGATCCCTCGACCTGGGGGAAGTCGCCCTTACCGACCGGCACCACGTTCGCCACCGCAAGTCCCGGCGGAAGACGGAAGGCGTTGCGGGCATCCCTCTCCCGGTTGCCCCATCCCGGGGCGTCGACGGTAAGCACGATGGCCTCCGCCCCCGCCGCCTCGGCCCGGGCGATCAGTTCCCGGGTGAGGCCCCTGTCCTTATAGATGTAGAGCTGGAACCACTTGGGACTGGCAGTGGCGGTGAACACGTCCTCCATGGCAATCGTCGACAAAGAGCTCAGGCAGAACGCCGTCTGTGCCCTGGCCGCCGCCTTGGCTGCTGCCACCTCACCTTGGGGGCAGGCCAGCTTGTGGAAGGCGGTGGGCGCCACCAGCACCGGCATGGACACCGGCCGCCCCAGCACCGTGGTGGCCAGGTCCAGGGAGCGGACACCCGCCATCACCCGGTAATACAGCTTCAGCCGCCGCCACGATTCGACGTTGTCTCTCAGGGTGACCTCATCCAGCGCCCCCCCGTCGTAGTAGTCGAACACGTCGGGCTGGAGCGCCTCCCCGGCCGCCCGGCCGTAGTCGGCGATGTTCAAAAGGTCTGGAACAGTCATGCCGACAGGATATGCGCAGCCGGCTACCGGATGGCGGTGCTCGAGGCTCCCCGCTGCAGGCGGCCGGCCAGAACCAGCAGGTAATCGACCAGTTCAACCGGTTCCTGCACCTCGAAGTCGATCCCGAACCAGCCGATCCAGGCGGCCAGCCATTCCAGGGAGTCGCCCCCGGTTCGAAGGATGCACGAGCCGGAATCGATCTCCTCCAGCTGTCCATCCTGCGGCCTTACCTTGTCGGCCAGCTCGCTTAGCGGAGCGTGGAACCTCACCACCGCCTGGTAGCGCGTCAGAGTGGAGGCGATAGCGCCGGCAACGTAGGCGGCAGCATCCTCGGCCGGAAGCTCCCTCGGGTTGAAGCGGACGCCGTCGCTCACGCACTCGGCCAGCCGGTCCACCCGAAACGTTCGCCAGTCCTGCCGGTTCACATCCCACGCCACCAGGTACCAGCGCCTGCCGGCGGAGACCAGGCGATGCGGCTCCACCAGCCTTTTGGTGTCGGCTCCCTCCCGGCTGCGATAGTCGAAGCGCAACCGCTCCTGGTCCCGGCACGCCTGGACGATCACAATCAGGGCGTCGGGGTCGACGGTCGGTCCACCGGCAGCCATGGGAACGGTATAGGTCTGCAGGGCGTTGACCCTTCGTCTGAGCCGTGAGGGCAGTACCTGCTCCAGCTTGGCGAGCGCCCGCACCGATGCTTCGTCGATGCCCGCAACCGAACTCCCGGCGGCGCCCCGCAGGCCCACTGCGATGGCCACCGCCTCGTCGTCGTCGAGCAGCAGCGGAGGCATCGATGCCCCGGCCTGAAGCCGGTATCCCCCCGCCACCCCGGCGCTGGCATGAACCGGATATCCCAGCTCACGCAGCCGGTCGATATCTCGCCGGATGGTTCGGGGACTCACCTGGAGACGGCCGGCCAGTTCACTGCCCGACCAGTCTCGATGGGTTTGCAGCAGTGACAAAAGCCGGAGGATCCTCGAAGTCGTATCGCCCATGAAGCAATGATCGCCGATATTGCGGTCAGAACCTGTCCTGGTTTGCCGGCCGGCAGTTCGGCGAGCCGGGCATGAGCGTGCATCTTTCTGCCGATCCTGGGCACAACCACGTCGTACTGCCGCGAGACGCCGTCCGGGACTTCCGGCCTACCTGAAGGAGAAGCTCAAAATCTACGACTTGGCCCTGATCGTCGTGGGCATTGCAGCCCTGGCGGTGGCATGGCTTCCCCGGGTCCTCAAGTACCGGGTGATCTCGTTCCCGATAATCATCGTGGTACTCGGGGCGGCGTTTTTTGCCTTCCCTTTGGGGTTCGACCGGATCGATCCAATCGAGTTCGGCGAGGTTGCGGAGCGGCTCACCGAATTCGGCGTGATCGTCGCCCTCACCGGCGCCGGGTTGAAGATAGACCGACGGCTGGGGCTGAAAAGCTGGAAGTCCACCTGGCTGCTTTTGGGCGTGACGCTGCCCCTGACCGTGGCGGCAGTAGCGTTGCTGGGATGGTGGGCCCTGGGTTTTGCCCCCGCCACCGCCCTGCTGTTCGGAGCGGCCATGGCGCCCACCGACCCGGTTCTGGCGTCCGATGTGCAGGTAGGAGCGCCCAATACCCACGAGGCCGACGAGGTCCGCTTCGCGCTCACCTCGGAAGCCGGCCTGAACGACGGACTTGCGTTTCCTTTCACCAACGCCGCCATTGCCCTGGCTCTCGCCGGCGGCTCGGAGTGGGTGGCCCACTGGTTGTTGGTGGACGTCGTGTACAAGATCGGTGCCGGCGTCGTAATTGGATTCCTATCCGGCAGGGGCCTGGCATGGCTTTTGTTTCGGGTGGGAGACCACCAGACCAAGCTCGCGCACAGCCGGGAGGGACTGGTTGCATTGGTGGTCACCTTGGTCTCCTATTCGCTGACCCAGCTGGCTCACGGCTACGGTTTCATTGCCGTGTTCGTTGCCGCCTTGGTGATCCGGGACTTCGAACGTGACCATGAGTACCACCAGGAGCTGAACCGGTTCTCGGACCAGCTGGAGCGGTTGGCGAGTGCGGTGATCCTCATGCTGTTCGGGGGAGCCATGGTGCACGGGCTTCTGGCTCCGGTCACGGTTGCGATGGTGCTGGTGGCACTGGCGGTCGTCTTCGCCGTCCGGCCGCTGGCCGGCCTGGTGGGCATCGGGGCATTGAAGATGGAGCGTTCCGAGAAACCGGCGATCGCTTTTCTGGGGATTCGGGGCATCGGCTCCTTCTACTACGTGGCGCACGGTCTGGGGGAGGCGCCGTTTACCGGCGGCCGGGAACTGTGGGCGGCGATGGCGGTGATAGTGATGGTGTCGATCGTGGTACACGGCGTGACGGCTAAGCCGGCGATCTCCAAGGTAACCGAGGCAGCGGGCGACGACTGATCCTGCGTCCCGGGGTCAGCTGGGCTTCATGTGGCTGATGCTTGCCCGCTGGAACTCGTCCACCCGCGCCATGAACCCGGCCCACTCCCGGTACCGCTTGTAGGTCTCCTGGGGATCCCGCGGGTTCTTGGTCTCGGTGAGCTCGTCCATTAGGTCGAGAACACCCATGAAGCGCTGAACCGACGCTTCGTCGGATTTGCCCCACTCCATGGCGGCGGCAAACCGCTCGGCGTCGACCGGCTTCTCGGCCGGGCTCCACGCGTCGATGTCCAGGAACCTTTCCATGATCTCGTCGGAGATAGACTCGAATGCGGACTGTAGCGCCTTCAGCCACGGCTCGCCGGTGACCGGATGACCCTTCGGCAACCCCCACTTCAGGGCGGCGATCACCTTTCCGATCAGGCCGAATCGGTAGGGCAGGGCTGCGTATCCCCGGCGGCTGTAGAACCAGTAGACCACCGGATAGTGCCGCATACCTTCGTGGTGGGAGATCATGCTGCGGTAGAAGTTGTTGAGGCGCCCCTTCAGGTCCCGCGGTTCGCCCTTGAAGAAGTGGACCTCGAGAATGTGCCGGGCGTCGTAGGTGCGCTCGGACTCGTGGTAGATGTCCGAGGAGAGGACGCCCATGTCCTCGATCACCTTGTACACGTTGACCACGTAGGCGATGGCCAGGGTCAAGAACCCGTAACCCACCAGGGCTTGAAGGGCGGCGATCAACTGAAAGGGGGCGGTGATCGGGGCCAGGTCGCCGTATCCCAGGCCGGATAGCGAGATCCCGCTGAGGTACAGCGCTTCGACAACGCCCCCCTCCAGGCCCTCGGAAAACCGGAAGGACCCGCGGTTCAGCCCGACGTGGTAAATGGCGGCAAAGCCGAACACCTGCAGGGCGATCCAGCTCAAAAGGCTGGACAAAACCATTAGGGGCACGCCCAGCGAGAGGATGAACGCGGAATGCCGATGGGGGACCTTGAAGGCCAGCCGCCGGCAGATCGCCCACACCCAGCGGTACATCCGAAGTGACAGTCGACCCGCGGCGTCGTAGTAAAGGACTGTCATGAACAGGTCGACGGTGCCGGCCACGATCAAAATGACGCCGGCGATTATCCATAACGCGTCCACGGGCTAGTTATAACGTTCTTCGCCGGCGCCATGCCGGTTCCGGTCCGTTAGGCTGAGGGATTCGCTTCGTAACAGACTTCCCAGGGTGGAGAACCATGCGACTTGTCGACTTATTAGCCGGAGAGGTCCCGGCGCAGTTGCAGGAGCGCGGGCGCACCCTGCACCTCAAGGGCGCTGTCTTCATTCAGGCGGGGTCCTCTACCGAGGTTCGGGCCCGGGTGGTGGGCACCCGCTTGTACACCGTCAGCCTGCACCTGGACGAGGCGTCGGGGAGGGTGGACTCGTTCTGCGACTGTCCCTACTTCGAGGGGGGCGCCCCTTTTTGCAAGCACCTGTGGGGGACCTTTCTCACCGCCGCCGAGGCCGGCCACCTAACCGGCTCGGGTGCCCGGCTAAGGCAACGCCCCGAGCAGCGGCTGCGCCCCGACCCCTGGGAGTTGGTGTTGCGGGCGGTGTCGTCGGAGCAGGCGCCCGGGCGGACATCGGGCTGGCCGGATAGCCGCCGCCTCACTTACCAGGTCGACGCCGAGAGAACCCGGTTCAACGGCCGGTTGACCATGGATATCGTCACCCGCGATCGGCGGCGCGACGGGACCTGGGGCAAGGCCAAACCTCTGTCGATCAGTGCCCGAACCATTGCAGACCTTCCGGATCCGGCCGACCGCGAGATCCTCTCGATGATCCTGGGCGCAGCGGACCCCTGGCGGAACTACTACGCCGGGTACGGCAAGATCTCAGGCGGCGGATTGGTGGTGCCCGAGGCGGTGATCGACTCGATCGTTCCCGCCGTGTGCCGCACCGGAAGGGGGCTGCTGCAACCTGACGGGGTGGGGGAGCCGGTCCCGCTCACGCTCGACGAGGGGCCGTCGTGGGAGCTGTGCCTTCGCGCCGCCCCCGAGGATGCAGGTTCTTACACGGTGCAGGGTGTGCTTCGCCGGGAAGAGCAGACCGTCGACCCCGCCGACGGCAACCTGATGTCCGCAGGTGCCTTCCTGTTCGGCCCCGACGGGATGGTCTACCCGCTCTCGGATCCCGCCGACTCAGAGTGGATCGCCGCCCTGCGCCGTCAGGGCCCGATGCGGGTCCCGGTGGATCGTGCCGACGACTTCCTTGCCCAGGTTCTCAGGCTGCCCAGGCAGCCTCGGCTGGACCTGCCGCCGGAGCTGGCGTTCCAGCGGGCGGAGGGGAAACCGCAGCCCATCCTTCAGATCACCCCGGGCGACATCTGGGCCCGGTCCCCCCAGCTGCGGGCGGCTCTCAGCTTTAACTACGACGGTGAGCTGATTGAAGCGGGTGATCCCGCGCCGGTGATTCTAAAGTCCGATCCCCGCCGGGTGCTGGTGCGAAACGCCGCGCTGGAGGCCGATGCCCCGCAGCGCCTGGCCGAGCTGGGACTGAAGCTTGCTCCGGGGCAGGATCACTGGTTGCTTCACCCGAACAAGCTTCCGGCCGCGGTACGGGTCTTGCTGGACGAGGGCTGGCGGGTGGAGGCGGAAGGCAGCCTTTACCGCTCGGCAGGTGCTGCGGCGATGCGGGTGAAGTCGGGAGTCGACTGGTTCGAGCTGGAGGGCTCGATGAAGTTTGCCGACCAGGTGGCCGAGCTGCCCGAACTGCTCGCCGCAATGCGCCGGGGAGAAGGCTACGTGCGCCTGGGCGACGGCAGCATCGGGCTGGTGCCGGAGGAATGGCTGGCCCAGTACCGGGCGGTCGCCGGATTGGGCAAGGCATCGGGCGAGGGGCTGCGGTTCGAGCGGTCCCAGATCGGTTTGATAGATGCGCTGCTGGCCGCCCGGCCCGAGGTGACGTTCGACGAAACCTTCAAGCGTGCCCGGCAGGGGCTGCTCGACTTCAAGGACGTGAGCCCGATGGCCGAGCCTCCCGGGTTCGTGGGAACGCTGCGGCCGTACCAGCGGGACGGTTTGGGTTGGTTCGACTTCTTGGCCCGCATGGGGTTCGGCGGCTGTCTGGCCGACGACATGGGCCTCGGGAAGACCATTCAGGTGCTGGCGCTGCTGCAGGCCCGGGCCGCGTCCGGCGGCAACGGCGACATGGCCGGTCGAAGGCCTTCGCTGGTGGTGGTGCCGAAGTCATTGGTGTTCAACTGGATGGACGAGGCGCAGCGTTTCACCCCGAACCTCAGGATCTTGGACCACACCGGACAGCGCGACCTCCCCGGCAGCCACTTCGAGGACTACCACCTGGTGATCACCACCTACGGCACCCTGCGTCGGGACATCGCTTTCCTGGCCGACGTGCCGTTCGACTACTGCATCCTCGACGAGGCCCAGGCGATCAAGAACCCGGCCACCGCGGCGGCCAAGGCCGCCCGGCTGGTCCGGGCCGACCACCGACTCGCCCTGTCCGGCACGCCGATAGAAAACCACCTGGGCGAGCTGTGGAGCCTGTTCGACTTCTTGAACCCGGGGATGCTGGGCACCGTCGCTGCCTTCCAGAAGGGCCTGGACGCCCGGGACCCCGACGCCCAGGCCCGCAAGGCGCTCTCCCAGGCGCTGCGTCCGTTCCTCCTTCGCCGCACCAAAGAACAGGTGGCCGGCGACCTGCCGCCGAAGACCGAGCTCACCCAGTACTGCGAACTGTCGGGCCCCCAGCGCAAACATTACGACCAGTTGCGCACCCACTACCGCACCAGCCTGCTGGACAAGGTCGACCGCGAGGGCATGAACCAGTCGAAGATGTTCGTGCTGGAGGCACTGCTTCGGCTGCGCCAGGCCGCCTGCCATCCCGGCCTGATCGACCCCAAGCGGACGGGCGAGCCCAGCGCCAAGCTGGACCTGCTGGTTCCCCAACTGCTCGAGGTGGCCGACGAAGGCCACAAGGCGCTCGTCTTTTCCCAGTTCACCAGCTTCCTGGCGATCGTGCGAGAGCACCTGGACCGGGAAGGCGTCCCCTACGAGTACCTGGACGGCCGCACCCGGGACCGCCAGGCGAGGGTGGCGAACTTTCAGACCAATCCCGACTGCCGGATCTTCCTCATCAGCCTGAAGGCGGGGGGACTGGGGTTGAACCTGACCGCCGCGGAATACGTGTTCCTGCTCGATCCGTGGTGGAACCCGGCGGTTGAGGCGCAGGCCGTGGACCGGGCGCACCGGATCGGCCAGGACAAGCCGGTGATGGCGTACCGGATCATCACAAAGGACACCGTCGAGGAGAAGGTCCTTCAGCTGCAGCAGTCGAAGCGGGAGCTGGCCGATGCAATTATCGGCGCCGATAACAGCCTGATAAGAAAGATCCGCCGGGAGGACCTGGAGCTGCTGCTGTCCTAAGCAGATGCGGGGGGGGGGCCGCTGACCGGCACCCAGCCCCGGCGCCCGCTTAGTGCACCCGCTGATCGGCGACGGGCACCAGGCGGATTGAGGAAGCCACGGTGCCGAGTCCGGTCAGCCGGCTTGCCCGGGACATCGCCTCCTCGGCCGAATCAATGATCCCTGGAACATCCGCTCCGTCGACGATCTCAAGGCGGATATCGGCCCTCTGGCCCGACGGAGTTGAAACAATCCGTACCCGCGCATCGCCCGTTCCGGGTATGCGGGCCAGTTGAGTGGAGAGGGCGTGGCTCAGAGCGCTTCCTCGGACCTGGGTGATGCCCCGGTCGGTCGTCTCCACCGTGACCGGCGAGGCACGCGGCGGGAATTTGACCTGGGCGGCAGCCCAAAGCACAGCAAGAATCGCCAGCAAGAGTGCCAGCGACCCAACTACCGCAGGAAGCCACGGCCACCCCGGGTCGGGGACCAGGCCCAGCAGCGTGTCCGCAACGGAGTCCGCAGCAGGATCCTCGCCCAGAATTCCCAGGCCGCGCACCAGGGCGTAGGAGCCCACGGCTGCAAGGACCATTCCCAGGACCAGCAGGGCAACCCGGTTGGTCCGGTCGACTGCCTGTCCGTCTCTCATCGGGCCCTCCCACGAGCACGGGAGGAAACCGCAACCCGAGGGCTCGGTTTGACCCCGAATCGCTCAAGCGCTCTTTGCAAAGCGCCCGACACCGCCTCCGACGTTGCCCGGTCACCGCCGCCGGGAACGTCCACCGTCGTGCTGATCTTCCGCCGCCGGGCCTGGGTTCGTGCTCCGGTGACCCCGCTTACCCCGGTGGCTGCCCGAGTAAGCGCTCGCTCGAGCCCGGGCCGGTCGACATCAATCTCGACCCCTTCTTCTCCCAAGGCGACCTCTAGGGCCCGAGGCTTGCGAGGAATCACCTGAAGCGCCACCAGGACCAGGCCCACGGCGGTCAGTCCGGCCGCGAGCCACAGGACCTCCTGCGAGTTCCACCGGAAAGCCTCCTGCGACACAATCCAGCTTTCGTAGGGCATCCGCGCG
>DATLGP010000319.1:0-1896 GCA_035540395.1 Actinomycetota bacterium | reverse complement strand
TGGTGCTCGATCCCCCGGGCATGAAAGGCCATCGCCTTGGCGGCCCGGCCCCAGGTGAGACCTACCTTTTCGATCAGACCCGGATCGAGGCCGCAGATCCGACCCACCCGCTCCGGGGTGTATTCGGAAAGGCCGGTCCGGACCTGCTCCCACCCGGTGGTGCGGGAGGCTATGAACTCTTCGTTTAGCAGGCCTTCCCGCTCCACCACGTGCAGCACCCCGTTACAGAAGGCGGCGTCGGTCCCCGGCCGCAGCGGCACGTGGATGTCGGCGGTGCGGGCGATCGGGGTCTCCCGCGGGTCAACCGTGATCAGCTTCGCCCCCCGGTCCCGCGCCCCCCAGAAGTACTGGGTCGCCACGGGGAAGCACTCACCTACGTTGGCGCCGAGCAGCATGATGACGTCGGACTCAAGCATGTCCGACCACGGGTTGGCCGCCCGGTCCACGCCGAACGCCTTCTTGTTCGCTGCAGCCGCGGAGACCATACAAAGCCGGCCGTTGTAGTCGATGTGCCTGGTGCCCAGGGCGACCCGGGCAAACTTGCCCATCAGGTAGCACTTCTCGGTAGCCAGGCTGGAGCCCGAGTACACGGCAAAGCCGTCCCGCCCGTATGTCTGCTGGATGCGGCGGATCTCGCTCACCACGCGGTCCAGGGCGGTGTCCCAGCCGACCTCCCGGAGGGGCTCGTCCCGGCGGTCCCGCATCAGCGGCTTCGTCAGGCGGTCGGCGTGGTTGACCTGCTGGTAGGCCGTCACGCCTTTGGGGCACAGCTTAAGCTTGTTGATGTCGTGGTCGCGGGGTTCTACTCCGAACACTTTGCCGTCGGAAGAGACCCGCAGGTACATGCCGCACTGGACACCGCAGTAGCAGCAATGGGTGGCCACCCGGGTCTCACCCCGGCTGCCGGAAACGAAGTGCCCCGACCGGGAGGCGTCCTTTCGAAAAGACGCCACGCCGGGCGCCAGCACCGGGAGGAGCGGACGGCGAGTCATTGGTGCGCTCGGCAGCGGCGCACTAGAAACCCGCCTTTACGTGCGAGCGGTATTGCGCCCCGCGCTCAATCCGTTTGCAGGCCGGGCATGTCTGGACCCATGAGCCGTAGTCGAGGCCCAGCTCACCCATAGTCTTGCGCAGGTCATCGATGAAAACAGCGCCCTCCACGGGGGCCCCGCACACCCGGCACGTCACTACTCCGCCCGACGCCAGGGCCGCCTGCTTGTGCAGTTGCACGCCGACCATCGCCGGCCGTTGGACGGTGTGGAAGAACTTGCCGAACGGTATCCACAGAAGGGTCAGGACCACGGTGAACATGTGCACCAGCGCCAGAGGCTGGTAGCCGAACCCTCCCATGAGTGCGCTCGATGCGGTGAGCAACAGGCCGCTGACCGATATCGCCATCAAGGCAATGAGCGGCATAAGGTCGCGTCCGAAACGGGTGAGGTTGTTCCCCCGCTCCTTCCACCGGCGGTGCAGGAACCACGTCCCGCCCCCGATCACCGCCACCGCCGAGAAGTTCAGGCCGTGAAACGCCAGCCAGCCGGCTATACCCAGGGCGTCGATCTGGACGGTGCGCATCCCCACCACGTGGATCCAATAGGCGCTTTCGGATCCCTCCACGGCCCGAAAGTGGATCCAGCCGAAAGTCAGCGGGAAGGTGATCATGCTGGCGGTCACCACCCCCCAGAACAGTCCCTGGTGGGCCAGCCAGCGGGGAACGCTCCGGCGGGCGATGAACCGCTGGAGCAGCAGAGTGCAGAGAACCGTCCGCGCCGCGGTCACCGGGGCGCCGCTGCCGGGCCTGACCAGCAGTGAACTCCACCCTCGGGACAGATAGCGGCGAGCCGCTGGGCCGGCTGCCCAGACAACCGTTCGATAGGTGACGCCGTAGGTCAGGAA
>DATLGP010000318.1:0-8311 GCA_035540395.1 Actinomycetota bacterium | reverse complement strand
GGTCTCCTTCTCCTACTCCGGCGCGGTCGGCGTTAGCTACATCTTCGATCCGGCAACCCGCCTCTACACGAGACATCAGGGGGGCGGACCACACCGGGCTGCCTCCGGTGCACCGCTCAGCGCCATGAACGTCGTAGTCATGAAGGTGCCGGTGGACCGCCGGGGCAGCTCCCCGGAGATCATCGTGACCGGGGGCGGAGAGGCGGTCGTTCTTCGTCTGGGCGAGGCGATCCAGGGCCGGTGGGAGAGGCCCACCCTCAACGACCAGATGACCTTCGTGGACGCTTCCGGTCAGCCGATTGAGTTTGCGGTGGGCAATACGTGGATCAACCTGTTGCCCAACGACCGCCCCTTCACGCTGGAGTAGGCGCCACCTAGGTCTTTTTCCCTCTCCCGCTTCGGCTGAGCGTAACAGCTCCTCCGCCGGGTTCCGTTAGCGGGCCGTAAGAGAAAGGTTCCCTGGCTCTTTCTCGCAGTCGGTGCGAAGATATATGGCCCGGTGCCGTGCCGGCAGTGAGGTAACAGGTGAGTCAGGCACTCGAAGAGTCTTCACTCCAGGCTGCCAGGAATGCGATAGAACGCAACGCCTGGCATGACGCCTTCGACCTGTATAGGCAAGCCGGGGAAACACACGCCCTTGGTCCCGAGGACCTGGAGGAGCTTGCAAACGCCGCGTGGTGGACGGGCAGGCTCGAAGATAACCTCGCCTACCGCCAGCAGGCCTATACCGGTTACCTCGAAACCAACCAGCCGGGCAAAGCAGCCAGGACTGCGGCGTCAATAGCCCGCGACTACATGGGCAACCTCAATTACTCAATGGCGAACGGCTGGATCGGGCGGGCTGATCGTCTGCTCGAGAATGTGCCCGAGAGCCCGGAGCATGGCCATCTTCTGTTCCTTAAATGCTTCAAGACCTTTGGTGCCGGTGACTTTGAGGCCACCCTTCAACACGCTCAGAAGTTGCTCGATCTCGGTTCGCGCTTCGGTGACCGGGACCTCCAGGCATGCGGACTCTTGTTCGAAGGGCGGGTCTACGTGGCCCTCGGAGAAGTCGAAAGAGGTCTCGGTTTACTGGACGAAGCTACGGTGGCGGCGGTTAGCGGTGAGCTGGGTCCCCAGGTCACCGGCTTCGTCTACTGCATGGCTATCACGTCGACCTCCAGCCTGCGAGACTATCGCCGCGCCGGCGAATGGACCGAGGCGGCCAAGCGCTGGTGCGAGCGCCAGTCCATATCGGGGTTCCCCGGCCACTGCCGGGTGTTGCGAGCCGAGATCATGCAGCTCAAAGGGATGTGGACGGATGCCGAGCGAGACATACGGCTGGCGCTCGCGGAACTCAAGGATTTCAATCTGTACCTGGCGAGCGGGGGATTCTATGAGCTGGGAGAAATACGCAGACGTATGGGCGACCTGCGGGGGGCTGAGCAGGCGTTTGCCCAAGCCGACGAGCTAGGTTGGGAGCCGCAACCCGGGATGGCGCTTCTTAGACTTGGCGAGGGCAACGTTGCCGCTGCCTTGGGATCCATCAAGCGGGCCCTGGCCGACGAGGTCGGGGGACCGCTCCTGCGATTTCCCCTTCTGGGCGCTCAAGCGGAGATCGCGATTGCGGCCGAGGATCTTGCGTTGGCGGAATCAACCGTAGATGAGATGGAGCAGATTGCCACAACCTACGGAACCTCAGCCTTGAAGGCTTCTGCGTGCTTCGCGCTGGGAGCGCTCCAGACGGCGCGCAGTGAAGCGACCGAAGCTCTCAGGACGCTACGTCAGGCTCTACGACTTTGGAAGGACGCCGACGTGCCCTACGAAGTGGCTCGGACTCGAGTTCTGCTTGCGCAGGCGTACAAGGAAGCCAACGAGCCGGAGTCCGCTCAGTTGGAGCTCCAGAGTGCCGCGGCAGCCTTCCAGCGGCTGGGGGCGACCCTCGACCTGCGCAAGGTAAATGAACTCATGGGGAAGGGCACTCAGCCTGTGAAGACCACGGCCCGGGTGACCAAAACCTTCATGTTCACAGACATCGTCAAATCCACCGATCTCGTGGAGGCGATGGGCGATGAAGCGTGGGGAGATCTGATGGGCTGGCATGACCGCACAATGCGAAGCACCTTCCTGGCCCACGGCGGCGAGGAGATCAAGCAGGTGGGAGACGGTTTTTTCGTCGCCTTCGACCGCCCCGACGATGCCATGGACTGCGCGGTGGCCATTCAAAGAACGTTGGCGGATCATCGCAGAGCCCACGGATTCTCGCCAAAAGTCCGGGTCGGGCTTCACTGTGGCGTCGCCACCCGCAAAGGATCTGACTACGAGGGGGGCCAGGTTCATCTTGCTGCGCGCGTAGGCGCGATGGCCGAGGGCGATGAGATTCTTCTGACGACCACGTCCTGCACGGAGAGCAGCCGAAATTACCCCATCTCGGGCAGTCGTTTGGTCAGCCTGAAGGGCATCGCTGAACCGGTGGAGGTCACTTCCGTGGACTGGCGATGAGGTCCCCCCGTTCATTTCGGTAGCGCTTCAGATCAGATACAGGTACCGCTCCAGGATCAAAGCCTCAGCCTCCAGTGCTGCCGCCTCCTCGTGCCGGCCGGCGGTGCCCATGTAGCCTGCCGAGTTACGACGGGCCTCCACCTCGTCCAGGACGACCAGCTTGACCTCCTGAGCAGTCAGCTCGCGCCTGGGCACGTCGCCGTGACCGAAAACCGGCTCCTCGATGGAGCCGGTGGGGGCCGCCGGCACCGCTTCCTTGTTGGCAATGGCCGACAGGACCGAGCGCAGCGCGGTCATGGTCTGCCGGTCCTGGTTGCGCATGGCCTGGATCAACTCCGACTGCAGGACCTGCCGGATGTCGGGCGAGTTCACGCTATCCAACTGCCAGTGCAGACTTGACCGCCTGCGAGATGCGGGACCCCTCCGCCCGGGCTCCCACCCGCTCACGCACCGCCTTGATCACCACCCCATCGCCCTGGGCCCCTCGACCCCGGCTTTGCGGGCAATCGCCAGCTCCTCAGCCACGATGTCACCCAGGTCTTCGTCGCTCAGCTCCGGGGGCATGTAGGGCGCGAGCACCTCGGCTTCCGCCCGTTCGCGGGACGCCAGCTCGTCTCGGCCGGCGGCGGCGTAGATCTCGGCCGCTTCCTTCCGCTTGCCCAGCTCGGATCGAATGACTCCGATCACCTGGTCGTCGGACAGTGTCGAGTGCTGCTTACCGGAGACCTCGGCCTTGCTGATTGCGGTCAGAACGCTGCGCAAGGTGGACTTCGCCACTTCGTCCCGGGCGCGCATCGCGGCGGTCAAGTCCTCCCGGACGCGGTCTTTGAGCGATCCCACGCCGGTGAACCTTAGCCTGAGTGGCTCTTGCGGCCGGTGATCTCGGCAGCGAACATCCGGTCGGCCACCGCGTGGGTCAGCTCGACCCGCACATCCTCGAATCCGGAACCCTTCAACATCTCGGAGATCTCACCCACACTGAGAGCGCCGGCAAAGCAGTCCACGTAGCTCCCCCGGGCCCCCCGGTCATCGGGCGACAGGGCGTCGGACGCCACCACGTCGCATATACCGATCCGCCCGCCGGGCCGAAGAAGCCGGGCGATCTCGGCGAATACCGCCGGCTTGTCCTGAGACAGGTTGACCGCGCAGTTGGAGATCACCACGTCCACCGATTCCTCGGGTAGGGGGATGTGTTCCATCTGCCCGGCAAGGAACTCCGCGTTTGCCAGACCGGCCGACCGCTTGGCGGAGTTGGCAAGAGCGACCATCTCGTCGGTGATGTCCACACCGTAGACCCGGCCTCCGTCGCCGACCCTGACGGCTGCCAAAAAGACGTCGACCCCGGAGCCGGAACCCAGATCCAGGACCACTTCTCCAGTCGCCACTCCCGCCAGCGCCGTCGGGTTTCCGCAACCGCAGCTGGCCGACACCGCCAGGCTGGGAAGCGCTGCGGTGTCTGTGGGGGGGTACAGAGATGCTCCGAATTGACTGGGGGCGGCACCGGCGCCATGCACGTGATCCGTCCCGGCCGAACTGCAGCAGGCTCCGTCTTCGCTTCCGCCGCAGCAGGCGCCGAGGACCGTCAACTGGGAGAACTCCCTCTGGATGACCTCGCGGGCAGTCCACGCATACTTTTGCTTGACCTGGTCGGTCAACGCCGGGTTCATAACGCCTCCTCGGACACTCCGGATATCCCTGTCAGCAGCCTAACCCCGACGGGCAGATTGTGTGGTCGGACGCCCAGCCGTACGCGCCTAGCTTCCGCCGTCGACAGATCCCTCGATTTGTGCGGTGACCCTGACAACCGGCAGCGGTGACTTCACCACGACCCTTTGATGGTTCTCGACGATCTCGGAGATCCAGGCGGAGTTGGGGATCATTCGGTCGAAGTCCTTCCACACCCGCTCATCGGTCCGGCAGTCGAAGCGGCGGCAGAGCGCCGGGCGGTCGGCATGAATGTTGCACCCCTGGCCTTGGTCAAGGTGGGCGCAGTACCCGTCATCGCCGTGGGCAATGAGGTAGGGGAACTTACGGTCCCATTGGATCTTGCCGGACCTGACCTCACCGGGAGTCAGAGCGAAGTTGAGCTTGCAGCAGACCGCCTTGCACAAATGGACGCGCTCGGCGCAGTTGATCTCGGCATCGGGAGCGGGATCGGGAGGATCGATACGGTAGCGGGCGCCGTCCCACTCCAGCGGGGCCCACGGGTCGGTTCCACCCTGCGAATTCGAACGGCCGGAGGTGCGCCCGGCCTGCTCGCCGGCCGCCCAGCCGCCCCACGCGAGCGTCCGGTCCCAGCGTTCCTCTACTTTGCTCAGGCGGCGCGACGACCATCCCTTCTTGCGAAGGTCGTTCATCATCTTCTGAAGATCCGACTGGTCAGCCCGCTCTTCGTCCGAACCGAAATCCATGCTCGCCCCACACGTCGAAAAGGCTGTCCTTGTCGACAATTGTGCCTCAACTTCTGGGGAACAACAACGGCGCCCGGAAATGGGAGAAGAAAACCCGCACTCAGGGAATAAATCCTCTTGCCAGTAAGTTATTTAGTACGAAAGGTCTGGCACATAGAGGAGATTTGGAGGTGTCGAACATGGAGACGACAATTGCGGACATCGGCAGCGTTCGGCACAGGCTGGATGGCTCGGTTCTGATCGACCGGGCGTGGGCTCGTCAGCTCGGCGCCGGCCTGGCGAAGGGAGCCCGGCGGGTGGGCAACTTCTATCGCCTGCCCCGCGTGGAATACCTGAGGCTGCTCGAGGCTACGGCCAGCAGCGCAAACCGACCCGGGGTTCACCCGGCTCTGCGGTGGACCAGCACCGACGACCTGGCGGTTGCCAACATGCTGGAGGAAGCGACCCAGCCGCAGGCAGCCGAGCAAGGTGCCAGCCGGCATGACTCCCAGTGCGTCGGCTGCTCGTAGGCATTCAGTCGGTAAGACAGTAGGACAGGCAGGACAGTAGGAAACGGAGGTGACTGCACATGGCTCTTTTGAGCAGGTACAACCCGTGGTCGGCTCTGACCGATCTGGAGAGGCAGATGGACCAGTTGATGAGGGGCGTCTTCCGGGGGGCGGCCCAGGAATCACGGCAGGAATCCAAGCCGTGGACACCGGCAGTAGACGTATTCACCCGGGATTCGGATCTGGTGATCCGGGCCGAGATCCCCGGCGTTGACCCCGCCAAGGACATCGACATTACCGTTGCCGATGGTGTGCTTCGGATTCGCGGCCAGCGCCGGTCCGAGCAGCGAGACGAGGGCGCCAACTACTTCCGGATGGAAACCAGTTACGGCGCATTCGAGCGGAGCATTCCGCTGCCCGACGGCGTAAACGTCGACGACATCAAGGCCGCCCACAAGAACGGGGTGTTGGAGGTCGTCGTACCGGGCGCAGCCCAGATCGCCCCGGCCAGGCGAATCCAGGTCGAGTTGGGTGATGAGTCAGGCGGCCAGGAGGCGATTGAAGCCCAGGCGACCGAGTCCGCCGAAACCGGCAAGGGCGCCGACCATTCCGCCGGCGCCGGATCCGGCACCCAGGCGGCATAAGGCACGAGCCGCCGCTCAAGCCGGCACGTAAGACACGAAAGCCCGCCCGGCAAGGGCGGGCTTTCGTGTTTCCGGACCCACGCGGGTGCTCGCACGTCCCGGCCGCAAGTCCCGGCGCCGATAAGGGGCTCCCTGTCCACTGCGCGTCGCGACCGGCTGGTACCGATGCCGAAGGGGAACCGGCCCGGTGATCGAGCTCAACAGCTGGTGACACCGGCACGCGGGCCCGGCGATTGACCCTGTTCGCGCGCCGTGATCCACTCAAGGACCTCTGGACCGGCGGCTCCCAACACCTCTCCATGGTCCGCTCCGGCGTAGATCAGTTTCTCGACGTTTACCCCCAGCCGGCACAGACGTGCAAACAGAAGTTCACTTATCTCGACGGGCACCACGCGATCCTGATCGCCATGGACGAGCAGGACTGGGGCGCCAGTGGCCGAGCGGCCGGGCGTGTTCTCTTCTAACGCCTCGGCCCACCGGTCGACAGAACCGGGAGCCGCTACCACGATGCTGTCCTGCGGGACGTTGCGGAATCGCCTTTCGATTTCGTCGGCACATAGCGTCTCCAGCTCCCCACGCTGCGCGATCACCTCTGGACGAAGGACCGCTTCCAACGGAAGCTCTGGATAGGCCGCGGCGAACCCGAGGGCTCCCATGACCAAGAACCCGTGGATACCGCTAATTCCCTGGTCCCGCGGGAGCAGGGCCAGCAGGTCCAGTTCGGCCGCCGGAGCAACCGCAACCACCCCCAGCAGCTCGAGTTCACCGGCATAGGCTGTTGCCATCTCGCCGGCGAACAGAACCGCTCCCCCGCCCTGGGATCCGCCGAGTGCCAGGAAGCGGTTTCCGGCGCCGCTACCCGGGATCTGACCGGCGGCCCGCACGATGTCCAGGATTCCCCGGCCTGCACTCTGGCCAACCAGCCAGGGATGGACACCCGGCGTTCCCAGCCCTTCGTAATCCGTGGCAGCAACGACAAATCCTCGATCCATGAGCTCGGCAAAGAGCGGCCCGCTCAAGCTACCCGGCAGGCGCGAGGCCGCACAGAGATCGCCGAGACCCCTGGTTCCGTGCCCCCAGGCGATGACCGGCCGGGAGCCGGGTTCGCCTGCAGAATCCGGGGCATAGACCAGGCCCGAGACGATGATTGCCCGCCCATCCACCGCCTCCGAGTGGTAGAGCACCCGCCACCCCTGGGCGCCCGGCAGGTCGAGCGCCTGAATCCTTATCAGCCGGCCCGGCTCGCCCGGGGGAATATCCTCTGGATGGTCGTAAAAATCCTCGCCGGGGGCGACGTCGGGCAGTTGCGGTCCCAACGGCGGGGGCACCGCAGTCTCGCCCGGCCGCGCCGGCAGTACCTCCCGCTGATCCGGAGCGCCGCACGAACCGAGCAACCCAAGCGACAGGATTGCCCCGGTTACCGCCGCGAGTCTTCTCCACCGCCCGGGAAAGCCGTTGCTGAGAGCCATCCGTAAATGTTTGCTGTCTGAGCAATATGTCAAACCCAGTGGTCTAGCGTGGCCTGGGATGGGTAAAAACTCCGGGACGACTACGAGAGGACGCCATGGCGAACAAATACCTGAGCATCTACCTGAACGACCATCTGGCGCTGATGGTCGGCACGAGCGAACTGGTCAAGCGGTCGCTGGACAGCAACAAGGATACGGAGTTCGGACGGTTTCTCGAGACAGTCCTTGAATCGAACTCAGAGGAGCGCAGGGCCCTCGAGACGCTGATGGAGCAAGCGCATGTCTCTGAGAACCGGACCAAAACCGCCGGCGCATGGGTCGCCGAGCGGGTAGGGCGGCTCAAGATGAACGGGGAGCTCACCGGGTATTCGGACTTGAGCCGGCTGGTGGAGATCGAGGGCGTCGGTGTTGCACTCGAGGCCAAGAGGATGTTCTGGGACACTCTTCACGGCATCGGATTCACTGAGGCGCGCGGAATGCAGACCCGCAGCATTGCACGGCGTGCCGAACAGCAGATGGAGCAGCTCAATACCCACAGGGCAGAGGCCGCTGAGAGCGCGCTCGGAATGGTCGGCAGTGGTAGGAAGTAGACAGCTCCGACAGCTCCGCCGGGACTTCGTTAGAACAGAATCTCTTGGGGCTCCACGTACTCGAAGAAGGAATCGACGTAGGTCACTTCGAAAAGCCGCTGAATCTGGGCGGAGCCGGGAACCATGAGGAGCCTGCCTCCCGCCGAGCGAAGGCGCTTCTCGGCCGAGACGAAGCTGTGAAGCCCGCTGCAGTCCAGGAAATCCAGGTTCCTAAGGTCGAGCACTACC